>CAYJAM010000399.1:0-2954 GCA_964367725.1 uncultured Sphingobacterium sp.
GATAAACTACAGAGCGTTAAAGTAAATCAACTTTCTGATGCACAAATATCTGAAGCATGGAAGAAAATACAGGATCTGGGCATCCCTGAGCAAGAGGCTTATAAACTTCTGGAACAAAGGGGTATGGATCCAATTGAAGTAAACCTTTTTAAGCAAAGAATAAGCCTGCTTGGTCTGAACAAGAGTGGAACTAAAATTTCTGAGGTCAATAAGAAAGACGATATTGATTTCAGCAGAGATACTGTTGATCTTATTAAAAAACCTATTGCAAAAGGAGCATTAAAGCCAACAGAAAATTCTGCTTTAAGCATATATGGAACTGAATTCTTTAATCAGACATCTATAAAATTTGACCCTGATTTTAATATCGCAACTCCAAAAGGCTATGTTCTGGGCCCTGGGGATGAGCTAATTATACTCCTAACTGGTCTAAACGAAAGTAGTGTTCGTTCGAAGATAAGTCCGGAGGGTAACCTTCAAATCCCTTATGCAGGAATCGTCTATGTAAGTGGTTTCACAATAGAGCAAGCCACAGGCCTGATAAGGAATAAAATGGCCAGAGTATACCCATCACTGAACAGCGGCCAAAGCTCTTTGAATATTAATCTGGGTAGTACCCGAACCATAAAGGTAACTCTGGTTGGGGAGGTGCAGACACCGGGATCTTATACCATTTCATCGCTTTCCACACTATTCAATGCCTTATATCTTTCGGGAGGCCCTTCTTTGAATGGTTCATTACGAAGCATTGAGCTCATCCGCAACAATAAAATTTATAAAACAGTCGATTTTTACACTTTCCTGCAGCAAGGTCTGATGGATGGGAATATCCGGCTTGAAGATCAGGATGTAATTAGTTTTCCGGTTTACCGAAAAAGAGTAAGTATTTATGGAGAGGTTAAAAGACCTGCAATATATGAACTGAAGCCGGAGGAAGCTTTGGATGACCTGATTCGATATGCGGGGGGATATACTGACATTGCGTATCGGTCTGTTGCAAAAATTGACCAGATCACTGAACAGGAACGTGAAGTCAAAGATGTACCTGCAAGTCTGTTCAGCGACTTCGTTCCCCGAAATGGTGACAAGGTTGAAATCGGATCTATTCAAAACAAATATGCAAACCGGGTTATTCTCGAAGGGGCAGTTAACCGGCCGGGAGTTTATGAGCTAAGCTCAGGCTTGAGTCTTGCACAACTACTAAAAAAAGCCGACGGATTGAAACCTGAAGCCTATTTAGAACGCGCTTATATTAAACGTACTCTCCCAAATCTTGAAAAAGAATTTATATCATTTGATCCTAAAACCGTTATTAATGGCAAATCAGATATTCCCCTGCTAAGGGAAGACTCTGTTATGATTCAGAACCGCTCAGAATTTATTACTGATCAGTATATCACCATTAACGGAAATGTTAAAAATCCGGGAAACTTTCTTTTCCGTAAAGGTCTGAAACTGACTGACGTAATTGCAATGTCTGGTGGATTAAATGAGCAGGCTGCCGGTCATAACATAGAAATTTCAAGGATTATAAAAAACACATCAGATAGTGTTGCTAACCAACTGGTTGAGACCTTTACCATTAATCTGGATAATGCAGGAAAAAGTTCTCAGGACATTGAACTTCAGCCACTTGACTATATTAATGTACCAAGGCTTGTTAATTTCAGACCATTGGGAAATATCTATGTGAATGGTGAAGTATTATTCCCTGGCGAATATGCAGTCCAGAAAAGAGATGAAACTGCACTCGACTTTATTCAAAGAGCGGGTGGACTAAGTCCGTACGGTTCATTGGAAAGTGCCCAGATTTACCGGAACAGAATCAGGGTTGACCTCGACCTTACCCAAAGCACGATAGATCCAATAACCAGAAAGAGTATGATTCTGCTTCCCGGGGACAGTATTTACATTCCCCGCATAATTTCTTTTGTTCAGGTTTCTGGTGCGGTAAGCAATCCGCAATATGTCAGCTATCAGGGCCGAAGATTTAAGTATTATATCAATTCTGCAGGTGGGGTTCTTGAGGATGCCCGAATAAAAGGTGCTTATGTACAATATCCAAATGGCCTGAATAAACCTGTTCGTAACTTCCTGTTTTTCAGGAATTACCCTTCAGTAAAGCCGGGAAGTACCATTACTGTTCCAAAGAAGAATCCTGACAGTAGGTTCAGGTTAGGATTTGCAGAAATTTCAGGAATTACTTCGGCAGTTACAGCACTCATTGGCCTGATCGCAATTTTAACAAGATAATATGAAGCAGGACAATTATCCTTTTGAACCGGAATTCTCATTCAAACAGACTATTGAAGGTCAATGGGAAAACGTCCTATTTTTATGGAGTAAAAAGGGAAAGCTCATTGCTTTTGGTATTGTTGGAGCAATCTTAGGAATAGCATACGCGTGGCTAAAGCCAATAACCTACACGTCAAGATTGACTTTCGTAGTAGAAGAATCCAAGGCCGGTGGGGGCTCTCTACTATCCGGACTTGCAGGACAGTTAGGATTTGACCTGGGCGGTTTATCAGGAACAGGCGGAGTTCTTGCTGGAGATAATGTCCAGCAGTTATTGCGCAGTGACAAAATGATCAAAAATACGCTCTTAACTCCATTTGGCGATTCCAGCACAGTTTCCATTGCTGATGAATATGCGATGACCTCAAAATTGAGTGAATCCTGGGGCAAAAAATATAATGATGGAAAGCCGGTACGTTTCCCATTGGATTCTGGTAACTATACCCGACTACAGGATAGTTTGTTACAGGTGATTATAAAACGAATAAGTGAAAAGGAACTTGCAGTAGGAAAGCCGGACAAAAAATTAAGCTTTTTTGAGGCTACGGTTACTATGCATAACGAAGCACTGGCTCAGGTTTTCACAAGCAGACTGATTGATCAGGCAACACGCTTTTACATTGATACCAAAACCAAAAGAAAGCGTAATAATGTAAAAA
>CAYJAM010000400.1:0-2947 GCA_964367725.1 uncultured Sphingobacterium sp.
TTTTAATAATTTACTTGACATCAGTCTGGTTTCATCATTCGAAATAGAAACTCTATTTATCATATCCAATCGTCTTGGTTTAATTGATAATGAAAAAATGGAGAACTTTGCAAGAAAGATTACCGAAATACAAAAGATGATCTACATGTTAGAAAGATCAATTAATACATAATTAAAACCGCATAGTATGCTGGGCAGGTACTTGATACTTGATACCTGATACTTGATACCAATAAAACATGAGTAACATAGTAGCAATCGTAGGCCGCCCCAACGTAGGGAAATCCACATTATATAACAGATTAACCGAAACGCGTAAAGCAATTGTGGATGACTTCAGCGGAGTAACCCGCGACAGGCATTACGGTGTGGCTGAGTGGACCGATAAGCATTTTACAGTAATCGACACCGGTGGTTACGTGGCGCACTCTGACGACGTGTTTGAGGCCGCCATTCGCGAACAGGTTGTGATCGCTATTGAAGAAGCTACAGTCATACTTTTTATGGTTGATGTGGTTACCGGCGTGACCGATCTTGACGATGATATCGCCAAGCTTCTTCGCCGCAGTAAAAAACCGGTTTTCGTCGTGGTGAATAAGGTGGATAATAATCAGCGCTTAACAGATGCGAGCATTTTCTATAGCCTTGGATTGGGTGAAATATACCCACTTTCTTCCATGTCGGGTTCAGGTACAGGTGAACTTCTTGATGAAGTGATCAAACATTTTGAAGAAGAAGCTGAAGAAGAAAATCAGCTTCCTAAATATGCCATTGTTGGTCGCCCAAATGTTGGAAAATCATCGCTTATAAATGCCCTGATCGGGAAAGAACGGAATATTGTTACCCCTATTGCCGGTACAACCCGCGATTCGATACATATCCATTACAATCAGTTCGGGCATGAATTCATGCTGATCGATACTGCCGGCTTGCGGAAGAAAACAAAAGTTAAAGAGAATATTGAGTTCTATTCGGTGATGCGTACCATTAAAGCATTAGAGGAAGCCGATGTAATTATCCTGATGATCGATGCTGTTGAAGGCATTGAATCACAGGATATCAATATCTTCCACCTGGCCGAGAAAAACAAAAAGGGTGTTGTAATTCTGGTTAACAAATGGGATCTGATCGAGAAAAACACGAAAACCACAGGGGTATTTGAAGAACAGATCTATGATAAGATCGCTCCCTTTACCGATGTGCCGATCGTATTTACATCTGTAGTAGAAAAACAGAGGATCTACAAATCCCTTGAGGCTGCTTCAAAGGTCTATGAGAATAAACTTAAAAAGATCCCTACCTCAAAATTGAATGATGTGATGTTACCGATCATTGAAAACTTCCCGCCTCCGGCTGTAAAAGGAAAATATGTCAAGATCAAATATGTAACCCAGATCAATGCAAGTTCACCCATGTTTGCTTTCTTTTGTAACCTGCCACAATACATCAAGGAACCTTATAAACGCTTTATTGAAAATAAACTTCGCGAGCATTTTGATTTTACCGGAGTTCCTATCCAGATTTTCTTTAGACAGAAATAATTATTAAACGAATTAAAATATTCAACCATGAAAAAATTATTCTTAACAATTCTTGCAGCGGGTTTATTTGCAGTTTCATGTAACAGCGGTGCTGATCAGGCAGAAAAAGCAAAACAGGATTCACTTGCAGAGGTGGCTGCAGCCGATTCTATGCTTAATGCTGCAATGGAAACCGACTCACTGAGTATGGACACTATTACCGTTGATTCGATTCAATAACCCATCACAAGGGAGGGATCTTTCAAAACTTCCAGTGAACGGCTGATAGCCTCGTCACCGGCATTCAGTACTTTGTAGAATCCTTCATCCCCAAAGTGGTATCGCGCTAATAGGGCTTTAAGCTGGATTTCTATTTCCTTTCTGGATGAGGCTATCTGAGTTTCTTCTGCCTTAACATTTCGTTTGGCAGCCATATGGATAAGTTTTTTGATGTCCTGATCGCTCAATCTGAAATTCTTAATCAACTCATTTGTTGATTGGTAAACCTGATTTTGCTTGAGGAGATGATTATACAAAACATCATTCAAAACCCCTTTTGCCGTAAGTTCGTAATAAAGATCTGTGTAACCGGTGGTATCTACCGGAATATAAATATCAGGCATAATGCCCCCACCGCCATATAAAACTTTTCCAGACCTGGTGGTGTATGTCTTGCTCTTGTTAAAGAGGGAGTCGCCAAGGGTTTTTCCATCCGAACTTAATTCCCCATTCCGGTAACGGTCTTTTACCTCGCTGTAATAGGCATCATTACCCTTTTTATACGACTTCTGAATGGATCTGCCGGAGGCGGTATAGTATCGTGCAATCGTCAGGTTCAATGCAGAACCATCCCCAAAATCAAATTGCTCCTGAACAAGGCCTTTCCCGAAAGAACGTCTTCCAATGATCGTTCCACGCTCAAGATCCTGCACAGCTCCTGCGATGATCTCACTCGCCGAAGCAGTATTTTCATCGATCAGCACCACAAGTTTGCCATTTTCAAACTCGCCTTTAGAACTGGCAAAATAATCTGTTCGAGGCTCGTGTAAACCCTGAGTATAAACTATTAATTCCTGATCTCCCAGGAATTCATCAGCAAGTGCCGTTGCCGAATTCAGGTATCCTCCGCCATTATCTCTCAGATCCAGAACCAGATTCTTCATACCCTGCTTCTTCAATTTCACAAGACTGGCATGAAAATCCTCGTCCGTTCTTGCTCCGAATTTGCTGATCTTGATATATGCACTATGCTCGCTTAGCATATATGCTGCATCAATACTGCTTACCGTAATCCTGTCACGCAGCATACTAAAGCTTTTACGGATAGTATCCCGTTTAACCAGCAGTTCAACAGCTGAACCTCTTTTCCCTCTGATCTGATCAACAATATGCCTCGAAGTGACCCGTATTCCGGCTATCGGTTTCTT
>CAYJAM010000401.1:0-2925 GCA_964367725.1 uncultured Sphingobacterium sp.
ATTTAGTATTATTTTTGAAATCTCTTTGTATAGAGATGTAAACTAATTATGCCAATTAGCGCAGCAACAATTAAAATATACAATGCAATATTATCATGATATGAATGAACCTGATAATGTGCAACATCTAGAGCTAACAGAGTTAGGCTACCAAATAAATTATATGACAAAAAACTCCCTAAATAACGTCCAGATAAGCGATTATGACAATGAAAGTCAGTTACCGTATACATAACTAATGGATATAAACGAATAAATGCTCCATAAAAGAAGGCAACAATGTACAACCACAAACGATAATCCGTATAAACTAATTCAAAATAAATCCAAAAAATACAGATAACAATACCACTTGCATAAAAGAAAAACATTATGTCACGTGGCTTAAACTTAGTTTCAATTACGCGGATAAAATTAGTCCCCAGAAAGGCGATCACCGTAGTATGTAAAACAGTTTGATTAATCAATTGATGCGACCACCCCATACCAAGATGGGATAAATTTGGCATCCGAAAAATAATCATGATAATTAAAGCCACGTTAAAGCACAAAATTGCCGAGCGACATAAGATATAAAATCCATCTCTTTTTAACGAGTACAAAAAATTTAAACGTGTAAAATGGTTTGAATACACTTTTAAATTTATTTTACGCTCAATAAAAACATAGCTCAAGACAATAAAACAAAATCCCATCAAGAATTGTAAGCGACAAATATAGTCATAAATAACCAGACTAAACCCTTGTGAAATAAATAAACGATTCACAAAAACGCTGACTAAAATGCCAACCTCTCCAGCAAAAATAATGAAATAAAACATATAGCGTCTAGATTTAGTCTGCTCTTGTGCATTCGCAAAACGAATCACAAATGCCAGCTCAAAGCCAAAAGCAAAGCCTTGAATCATTCTAATTAAGATAAACAAATAAGCAGCATAGATTCCAATTTCATTATAACTTGGCTGAAGTGCTAAAATTAGATAGCATAAACCAATTAAAACGGGCGCACGAACAGCGCTTTTTTGTGAGTAACTATCCTCAAGTAAATTAAACCAAAAATAACCAACCACTTTAGAAAACTGGCTGGCAACAAAAATCGAGCTAAATACTAGAAATGCAGAATACAACTCCATTGGCGGTAACAAAACAGGGCTCAAATATACCGAGTAACCAACATACATGGCTAAATCATACATATCCAAATAAATAATACTCGCGATAAAGAGCATCGTCCGAATTGGGATTTGTCGCAATGGCGAAGATTTAATTAAAAAGAAATTATAACTTAACATATAAAATAAAAATGTTTCTTGTAAAAATAAATTCGGTCATCTATGATGACCGAGTTTTAAAATGATTAATTTAATAATTAGAATATGGTTAGTTGATTTAATACCCAAACCTTTAACTCACTCGACAAGCGTGGTATAACTTGTTCGGTAATTCGTTGATAATACAATTTAAGCTGCTGTTTATCTTCAGGACTTAGCAAATCAATCTCAATCAATTTTTTACAATATGGAACTAAGGTTAAATCTTCAAATTGATAAAATGGACCATAATTAGAAGATTTTGCCATAGCATGCTCAACCTCAGTAACTAAACACAAATTTTCAATACGAATTCCATATGTGCCATCAATATATAAACCAGGCTCGTTACTAACTATCATACCAGGCAATAACGCAACTCCTGAACTAGCTTGTGAAATTCGTTGTGGTCCCTCATGAACACAGAGGAAACTTCCAACCCCATGCCCTGTGCCGTGGCGATAATTCAAAAATTCGTTCCACAACGGCGTGCGAGCTAAAACATCTAAATTTTCTCCACAAGTACCCTGCACAAAAATACTCCGTGATAAAGCCAAATGCCCTTTTAACACCAAAGTGTAATGACGCTTTTGTTCAGCAGTTGGTTCACCCAAATGTACTGTACGGGTAATATCGGTAGTTCCCTCAAGATATTGACCACCAGAATCAAGCAAGTACAAACTATCATCTTTAATCACTTTACTCGTCTCTGGAGTTGCACGATAATGAATAACTGCACCATTGGCTGCATAACCGCTAATGGTAGAAAAACTTAAACCTTTGATATTTTCCTGTTTGCCACGGAATTCAGCTAATTGAGCGGCTGCACTAATTTCATCAACACCAGTTTGCCAATTATTTTCCAACCAATGCATAAACTCTACCATCGCAACGGCATCTTTAACATGTGCATAACGTGCACCAGCTTGCTCAGCCTGATTTTTTAAGGCTTTTTTATTAACAATTGGTGAACGTGCATAACTAACTTGACCATTACGCTCAGCTTGCTGCAGCATCCAATAGCTGGCGGTTTTATCATCTAAACAAATATGAGTATTTAATTGAGCTACATAATCACCAAACTCTACATAATCCCTAACAATCACACCAGCAGCCGTTAACGTTTGACTCAATTTAGCGCTTACTTTAGCTAAATCCACAAACCAAATTGCTGAGCTTTGACCAACCAAAGCATAACTTATCACCAATGGATTATATTCAATATCCGCGCCACGAATATTAAATAACCACGCAATTTCATCCAGTACATTGAAAGCAATACAATCTACACTCTTTGCAGTTAACTCTTGTCTTAGCCAAATTAATTTATCCTTCACCGAAACGCCTGTATATGACTCAGCATGCGCATAAGCTGGTGCTTGTGGTAAAGTTAACTCTTCACCCAGCGCTAACTTGCAATTATCAATCAAATTTTGCGCAATTATTACAACTTCTCCACCAATTTCTAGCATAATTTGCTGTAATCTTTGCACGCGACCAATTCCAACTAATTGCGGATCTATCCCAAGTCGCATTCCTTTGGCATGCTGCTGTAACCATTGTTCAGTTTCTGATACAAACCCCTGTTGTTTCATTAATTTGAAACAGCTAGGAT
>CAYJAM010000402.1:0-2909 GCA_964367725.1 uncultured Sphingobacterium sp.
TTGTGCTTGTACCTTTCAGTAGAGCGTGGCAAGTTCACTACCTCGCAAGCTTTCCACTTGCTGATGCTGAACTGAACGGGATGGCAAGCCATTTATCTCTTCTCGTTCGCCGTTAGAACTTTCTTTTGAATCAGATCCTTCATGGCTTCGTTCTCTAAAGCCATGTTTGCCACCATCCTCTTCAGTCGGGTATTCTCATCTTCCAACGACTTCAATTTTCTGGCGTCAGAGCCTTGCATGTCGCCATATTTTTCTTTCCACCGATAGATAGTTTGTAGCTGGAGGTTGTGTTTTCGAGAGACTTATATAACAGGGCTTCCGTTCTCAACCTCTTTTAGAATTGCCACGATCTGGTGTTCTGTGTGCTTGTTCTTGCGCATTTACTTCTCCCCCTTACTAGGTTCAATTTTAAATGCAGTTGTCACCGTTGAAATGGGTCAACTTTTGGGGAGCATGTCACTGACTTTTTACCTGCTTTTCTAGCTCCTTCTTCGCCAACTGCCTATCAATCATTGGGATGTCACCAATTCTGCCCCTAACATCGTTTAGCATGGAAAAGAAATCCCTTGCAGAAACATTTCTTGGCTCGATAGCTTGTATCGCCTTGAAGGTTTTTACTGCCTCGTTTTTGCGATGAGCATACATGTAACATCTGCCCAAATGCTGAAGTGCCTGTATATTGTCAGGTGCAATGCTAACGGCTTTCTTTGCTTCTGAAATTGCCAGGGAATCTTGCGCATCGCCGAAATAAGATTTGGACAGTATCAAGTGTGCAAACTCTGATTGCGGATATAGCTCGGTGCACTGTTTGCTCAAAACACGAAACGCTTTGTAGTCTCCTTTAGCATAACTTGCGTCTGCTTTCCTAAGCAATTCTTCTGCGGCAGGTGAAATTTTGATCCTAGGCATATAGTGCAACTCTATTTGCTGTAGCGTAGGTACAAGTGCGGAATCTCCAGAGTTAACAGCAGCCTTGAGAAGATCACTAGCTTCTGTAAACTTACATGCTTCAACTAAATACGAGATCTGCCTCGTAAAAACAATGGGATCTGAAAGTGAGTTTTGGGCGTAACATGAATATCCGATAGAAAAGACGAAAGGCGCAATTAGGCAAACGCGAGAAAAAAGAGAAAATCTACACAAATAAAGTAAATTACCTAAAATAGACATGTCACACCCATATAAAGTAAATATGAAAGTCCATTATATACGGAATAGATGTAGATAATTTGTAGGCATCATTTTGCGTCTACAAAATCAGTTGATGGTTATCTGAGAATGAGAACTGTCACGACATACATGCAGTAAGCATCACCGGGGGCGTGTAGGCGTTTTGCAGGAGTTAGTGCTAGCGCCATGCTGTCTCAATTTCACAAGTGTGCGATATGCATTAACCACGAAATTGATTTAGTCTGATGAGCCAGCTGGAAGAACTCAGTAAGCTCAGTTTTCTTGACTGCTTTTGATTCCTTATATGCCTGCTGTCAATTTCGTGCGGGTACAGAGGCGGTTGCGCAGCTAGGAAAAAAGTTCAGTAGTAAGAGAGCAATTGCTCTTCAGTGTCTACAAATTATCTACAAGTTTACTACGATAGAAAGCTGCTTTTCCCTGCCCCTGCATTGGTTTCAGAGATGAGGCATTGCTGAAAGATCTTTGTAGATCTACAAATGTGTCTACATGAGACGGCAAATGCTTGTGGTATCACGGTCGTGACAGTTCCTACAGGAAATTAACTAAGGACGCATGTCTTTGGGCTTTGCTTCAATACACTTGCAGTTCAAACAGCGATGTTTGGCGATGGACGCAAATTGCTAGATCGTTGGGTGAAGTTATGACATTGTATACTCACGATTAACTGTTGACCAAGGCTGTTAGTGAGTGTTGAGAAAAGGCATAAAGCCATGAAAATAACTAATTTTGAAAGTTTGAAAGACAACAACATCCTCCGGCTGGTGAATAGCGAATTCATCGAGATGACGGTGACTACCAATAAATTGGAGTTGCAGGAAGATCTCAATCTGAGATTCTCAGACGGAACCGAGCAATATTTGCCCTATGGTCGGAACTATAGAAATACTGCCACCAATGATGTTGTGGTCGTTGAAGATAGTGCCACGGGACAGCTGCTATTCTGCGGAGGTCTTATTGCATATGTTGTTTCACAGGGGAGAATTTGCACAACTGTGGAAACTGCTTACAAGGTTGAACCCTTTCCTTCTTTGGAATATAGACAAGATTTTGGAGAATTTCAGGTTTTCTTGGTTGGTTCGAATATAGTTCTGGTCTGGGATTATGGGGTAGTGATTTTTGATAAGGAATTCAATCTAATTGAGAAGCGTGAAAAGTGCGCTGACGACATCCTAGAATCAACTTCCGTCACACAGTTGATTTTCAAAAGTTCCTTTGATGACGAAGAGTTCGAAATAAAGCTGAAGTAACGAAATCGACCTGGTCATACAAATCATAGATTGAGTGATAACGTAGGTGAAGCACATGATTTGTAGCTTTTCTTGCTAGCTAAACACGGAGATTCGCAAATTGCCTATTACGCCAAGTGTAGTGGCTTCTAAGGTAAACTGTGTCCGCTGGAATTCTATTTTGAATAGGGTTTACTATTACTGGAGTAGAGCATAGCCTCGACGCCGAAAGTGATACCAAAGTGCAAAGCGGTTCCACCCCGTTCGCACCAGCAAAGCTGTGCGCTCACTGGTCGGTTGTCTTTTTTGAACAGGTATTGAAAATATCGAACTTGAGGCAGCACCGCCTGCGGTGTTACTACGTTTCTCTACTGTTGACTGATATTTCCCGTCAAAGGGATACAGGAGGGATACAGAAACAAAAATGCCACACCTTTCGGAGTGGCAAAATCGTTTTTAAGTCTTTCGACTAAAGATCGCGGCTGGAGAGAT
>CAYJAM010000403.1:0-2627 GCA_964367725.1 uncultured Sphingobacterium sp.
TAATAAAAAACATCGTTTTGTACGGGATTCAAAAGTAGGATATTTTTTGATAATTGTATTATTTGTTGAGAAATTGGGTGGTGTTAATAAGTGGAATTTAGTTGAGAATTGAGAGTGGAGAGTTGAGAATGAACAAAATTCTTCTAATCGTGTTATTGGTTTTTTTCAACTCTCCATTCTCCACTCTCCATTCTCAATTGTTTTACCTATTTTTACATTTATTTAAATATTAATATTTCACCTTGACATTCAGCGATTTTAATTTTGATCCTCAGTTACTTGAAGGACTTCAAAGTATGGGTTACGTTAAACCCACCCCAATTCAATCCCAGGCAATTCCACTTATTCTCGATCATAAAGATCTTATCGCTTGTGCCCAAACCGGCACAGGTAAGACTGCATCCTATCTCTTACCAGTTCTGCAGCATATAAGCATTTCTGAAAAGAAATATACCAAAGCGCTGATACTGGCTCCTACAAGGGAACTGGCCCAGCAAATTGATCAGCAAGTTGAAGGTTTAGCTTATTTTGCCGGTATCAGTTCCATTGCCGTTTATGGCGGAGGAGATGGTATGATCTATGAACAGCAGCGCCGGGCAATGATGGATGGCGTTGATATTGTGATCGCTACCCCCGGACGATTAATTGCCCACCTGGCATCGGGTGTAATTAAGTTGGATCATCTTCAGTATCTGGTTTTGGATGAAGCCGATCGCATGCTTGATATGGGATTTTATGAAGATATTTTAAGGATCATCAGTAATTTACCTAAAGAGAGACAGACCTTGCTTTTTTCGGCTACGATGCCTCCAAAGATCAGGACACTCGCAAATACCATTTTAAAGAACCCTGAACAGATCAATATTGCTCTCTCACAACCTGCTGCCGGTATTTCCCAGCAGGTTTACATGGTTTATGATAATCAAAAAATAAAGCTGATCAGCACCTTGCTGAAAGGCGGAGAATACAAAAGTGTCCTTATTTTTTGTTCAAGAAAGGAAACTGTAAAAGACCTTAACAGAACCCTTAGAAAAGAGGGGATAAAATCGGAAGCTTTCCATTCTGATCTGGAACAGGAACAACGTGAAACAGTCTTGAGAGCCTTTAAAAGCAGGACATTGCCTGTAATTATAGGTACAGATGTATTGAGCCGGGGAATAGATGTGGAAGGTATCAGCCTGGTCATTAATTTTGATGTTCCACCTGATCCGGAAGACTATATTCACCGGATTGGCAGAACAGCCAGAGCAGAAACTACGGGTACTGCCATAACATTTGTGAATGAAAAAGATCAGCGAAAATTCTCTTTCATTGAAAACCTGATTGGCAAAGAGATACCAAGAATGACTTTACCCGAAGAACTAGGGGAAGGACCAGTCTATAGTCCGGGAATGAAGAGACCATCAGGTACTGGAAATAACCGTAATGGCAGGAATAAGAAAAAGGTTTGGGTTAACAGAAAACAGGCATAATTCAGATTTTTTCAGAATTTGTAATTTTCAAGATGATTCTGCTTAATTTTATATAAAATAATACCTGGCATGCATGTTCTGGAAAACGAATTCCTGTCTGTAGGTATCCTTGATAAGGGAGCTGAGTTATGTTCCATTTCCAATAAAATCAATGGCCTCGAATACTTATGGCAGGCAGAACCCTCGGTCTGGGCATTTCATGCTCCTAATCTGTTTCCGATAGTTGGAAACTGTTTGCATAATCAAATTCTGATTGAAGGAATAAAATATCCGCTGCAAAGACATGGTTTTGCACGGCATTCCCAATTTGTTTTAACTGATAGTTCGGCTATGCATGCAGTTTTTACTCTGGATTATTCTGCAAACACTTTAGCTGTATATCCCTATAAATTCTCATTCCAGGTATCTTACCAATTACAGGATACCGAGATTACTGTTGTTTACAAAGTGATTAATAAGGATGATAAACCTATTTTCTTTTCCATTGGTGCTCATCCTGCCTTCAATATTCCTTTTTCTAAGGATGGTGCATACGATGATTATTACATCGAATTTGATCAGGATGAAGTATTAGTCAAACACCTGTTTAACGAGGATGGTTTTTTTACAGATGAAACAGAACAGGTTTACCTGGACAACAGGAGACTGAATCTTAGTAAAGACTTATTCAGAGATGGTGCACTCGTTTTTAAGGAACTCCATTCAAAAGAAGTTCTGATCAGAAACCACCAATCCCCCAATTTTTTATCTGTTTCCTATGAAGATTTCAGTTCATTAGGGATATGGGCAGCTCCCGATGCGCCTTTTGTGTGCATTGAACCCTGGCTAGGTTATGCCGACACAGCCGGTGAACTCAGGGAGTTCTCGCAAAAGGATGGAATTCAACAATTGGAAACTTCAAAAGTTTTTGAATGCAGTTTTACAATTGGGATAAATTAGTGACGATAGCATAATTGGATATGAATAATATCTGATTATTTAATCAGTAATGACTGATTATAAGTTTTTATGCTTCGACCCCGAAGGTGGTCGCATGTTTATAGAAACGTTATATAACAATGTTTTTCGACCCTGAAGGGGTCGTATGTGAGAACTTACAATACATTCGACCCCTTCAGGGTCGGGATTTCCGTGCTAATTTAATTCTATAAACAT
>CAYJAM010000403.1:2637-2894 GCA_964367725.1 uncultured Sphingobacterium sp.
AGTAGATTGGCTTCCATTGCTAGCGCACGCGTGTCGCGTGTGCTTCTATATTATATTTCTGGAATGCGCGGCACGCGCACCAGCTTCGCCGGGCTGCCCGTCCCAATGAAAAACAGCTCCGTGTAAAATAAACCTTACCGGAGGGGGTAGCTTCCGGCTATTCGAAATTTCAAATACATTGTTATTTCCTGCCGGAACTACCCCGGAGGAAAGGACTGAACCAGCCTATAGCATACAGGTATTGCTTTCCAAAATCC
>CAYJAM010000404.1:0-2889 GCA_964367725.1 uncultured Sphingobacterium sp.
AGCTTTAATAACCCAATCTGGTCTTTATTATTTATCAAGGTTTAAGCATAAAACAAGAATCAGCCTTAGGTTATCCATATTCATTATCCATATTATTATAATAGTAAACTATTTCTTCAATTCCGGGATTCAGGGGCCTAGTTTTTTATTACTCATTGCTATTTTTTTTCTGGTCATATCACTTTCAAAACCAAAGGAATACTGGTTTTTCATAAGTCTGAATTTAGTTGTAGCCAGTGGTTTAGCATTGCTTGAATACTTATACCCCGAATTAGTCGAAAAGTCTTACATGGGGCGGGTATTTCATTTCGGAGATATCATTTCAACTTATTTTATAAGTGTTTTGACCATTCTTATTGGTCTGCGATATATAAAAAAGAATTATTACATAAGTCAGGCATTGCTGGAAACAAAAGCGGCTGATCTTGAACGTATAAATAGCACGAAAAATAAATTATTTACAATCGTTTCCCACGACCTGAGAGCCCCATTAGCTACAGTCAGGAGTTATTTGGAGATCCTGTCACATTTAGATCCCTCAAAAGAGAACTGGCAGGAAATACAAAGTGATCTGATTGAGATGACTCAAAATACAGATAATATGCTCTCTAATATCCTGATGTGGTCTGCATCGCAAATGGAAGGTATAAGTAATAAGAAACCGATCATTCTTGCCGACACATTAATTCCTGTAATCCGAGTATTTCAATCAATTGCAAATGCCAAGCAAATAGCTTTAAAATTTGAAATTGACCCTGGTCTGAAGGTATTGGCAGATGAAAATATGCTGCAACTTGTCATTCGAAATATTTTAAGCAATGCAATTAAGTTTACCAATAATGGAGGGGATATTCATCTGAAAGTTGAATCTGATTATCCAAATTATGTAATCAAAATAAGTGACAATGGTATAGGAATGAGCGATCAGATCAAAGATTCAATATTCAGCTTAAAAGCAGAGTCTTCTTTTGGCACAAAAAATGAAAAGGGTGTTGGTTTGGGTCTAAATTTAAGCAAGGAATTTACTGATATGCAGGGTGGAAGAATCTGGTTTGACAGCACTTCAGGCAAAGGAAGCACATTCTATATTTCGATGCCAATAGCCTGATCTTTAATTTACTACAGCAATTAAATAACTCATTTTATAATTACTGGAACATTTCCTCCTAGCTTACCAAATCCCAACATTGACATAAATTTGCCGTTTTACCCTTTTTTTTGTAAATTTGTAGAAATCACAAGCTATTCTTTTTCGTGCCTGCTGGTCAATTCGACTGATCTTGGTTTCTTTCCTGTAGTAAAAACAGAATAATCCTGATCCATTCCTTTGTTGAATTTTCAATGCCTCTCTGGCTGCATACATCTGAACCGGATAGTAATTATTAAATAATTTACAGACATGGCAAAATCCCAGGCAACCTTCATGAAGAAGCAGCTCGAAAAGAACAGAGCAAAGAAAAAAGAAGATAAAGAACACCGTAAGCAGGAACGCAAACAGAATTCAAATGGCGGTAAGCTCGAAGATATGCTCGCCTATGTAGATGAGAATGGCGAACTTTCCTCTACCCCTCCAGAAATCAAACAAGCTGTAAGGCAATCAAACCGATAGCTTGTTGACCTAATAAACACAAAGTATTCAAGCAATTAACAGATTCAGGTTCTTGGAAAATCGGGCAATTTCATCCAATGGGTGAAATCCCCGATTGAAACCTTATCCTCGGCAACAATAAACTTGTTATAAATTTCACTGTAATATCCGAAGTATATTTGTCCGCCATCAAATAACAGAACGTCTACTGCCTGTTCAGGCAACTCATCTTTAACTAAAGTCCAAACCATAGTATAAAGATATAAACTATTGTCGAAATGGTTTTATACAAATTCATGCTGAAAACGGCAGAGTTGAAAATTTCATACAACTGAAAAACAGCGTATTAAGATCATTTTGAGGGAATTTTAATTTTGCAGAAGTCAAGCATTAAAAGTAAATTTCTGTATAAAACCTTAAACCAACTCACATCATGAACTCAAAAACATTTTTAATCGGTATTGCAGGAGGCATTGTAGTCTTCCTGATGGGATTTCTGATCTATGGATTATTATTGATGGACTATTTTGGAGCTAATATGAGTTCCTATCCCGGACTTATTAAGGAACCAATGGAGATTTGGGCTGTCGGAGTCGGGAATATTATTTGGGGTATACTTCTTGCTTATTTTCTGAGTATTGGAAAAATTGGATCAGGTATTCAGGGTGCTGTACATGGAGCATCCTTGTTCTTTTTGTTTGCTCTGGGATCAAACTTTGTCATGTTTGGCCAGTATAATTTAATGCCACTTTCATTGACTTTTGTAGATGCATTATGTATGGCACTTTTGGGTGGTATATCTGGAGCAGTTATTGGCTGGCTACTAGGAAGAAAAACAGGTAAAGAATAACTTAAAAATTAAATTTACAGGCTTCTTAGAAATAAAAAATGGGGAATATCTTTTAGATATTCCCCATTAAAACAGAGGAAAATAACATTTAGTATCTATTCTTCAGTATTCAAATTTCAGGTGCAGCTTCTTCAGGATTTCCCCAAACGAAAGGTGCAACAGGCACATTCGCATTTTCAGCTTTAATATTTTTCAATGATTCAGGAGCGGTTTCATCCGGACTTCCCCATACGAATGGTGCCACAGGCACATTCAGATTCTTAAATCCTTGAATTGACCTTACAGAATCAATTAAATCATCAGAGCTACCCCATACAAAAGGAGCCACAGGTACTTTTGCAAATTTTGCTTTAACATATCTCAAACCTTCAGGAGCCAGATCCTCAGGGTTACCCCATACAAAAGGAGCAACAGAAACCATCGATTTTGGCAGGTCATCTGAAAAATCTGA
>CAYJAM010000405.1:0-2888 GCA_964367725.1 uncultured Sphingobacterium sp.
AATAATATCAGCTCCCAATTCAACAGCTTGTCTTACAAGAGGTAAGATAATATCAATATTGCCATCAACCATATAGCCTCCGGCTTCGCTGTTTGGGCGGAATACCAATGGTTCGATCATTAAAGGCATAGAATAATGGTCGCACATTGGCTTCAACTTCAAAATATTCTGAATACACTGATCGGTAACTTCCGGAGCTCCAGGAATACGAAACAGATTGACAACCACACAGGTAGCATCAAGACGAATTGCCTGAAGGACCGGCTCTTCTATCATTCTGCTGTATAGTACGGATTGAAGTTCAAGACCATAAACATTCGCAACATCTGTTCTTAAAACTAAAGCAGGCTTTTTCTTACCTGGTACAGACTGTAAATGGTGCGCCTGCCCAACAGTCAATTGAATTGCATCAGGATCTGCCTCAATCAATATTTTAACAGACTTTTCAATGTTCTCTATCCCGCCCAAAAACGTTAGTTCATTAAAAAACCCATGGTCAAGGGCCACATCAAAACATTTACCTGATTTTTCATTGAATAATCTATTTAATCTACTCGCTTTCATCTTTCTTATTTTTTTATTTAACAATTAATTTATTTTTTGGTTAATACACTGCCTTGCTTAAAAAGCTGGATTATTAATTATGAAACTTCAGAATTACAAATACAATAGCCCACCAGTTCTCTGGCACATCTAACTGAACTTATATCTATCAGTAATAAGAGAGGTGTAAAACCTCTTTGCGAAGTTCAATGGTGAAATCCTTCGAGATAACACCAGCATAATTTATTTCATTTTTGCTTGTGATAATACATCAGACAGGTTAACCGGAACTCCACCTAGCCGCTTACTTTCGTCTGCGGCCTCCATAAAGGCATAAATCTCTATCGTTTCTTCATCACTTACCGGCGCTATACCTGAGCGAAAAAAAGCTACAATGGCTACCACTAAAGGGCGGTAGCCACTAAATGCTCCGATTGAAGCTATACCTTTATCTCCAAAAGCTGTACCTCCAAATCCACTTTTTCCTTTACGTATTCCGCGAAAAACACCAATACGACCATCTGCCCAATTGCCGACAACGACGTCGGCATCATCTGTACTTGTCCGGCTAACAGTTTTACATCCTGTTCCTCCCAACACGGTATACAGCGATTCAACTGCATGAATACCATCCCAGAAGAGATCGGCATGCGATTTCTGTAAGGGTGCCGGACCATAGGTATTTGCTCCCAAAACCTTACCTACCAATTTCCCTTCACGGATGTCCTGAGCTTCTTTTACATAGCGGAGCGGAGAACAGGAGAACATAGGTACTTTGTATTTTGCCGCCACTTTGAAGATAGCCAATACCTCCGATAAGCTTGCAGCAAGTGGTTTATCCACATAAACCGGTTTCCCTGCCTTCAAGACCGGAATGATCTCTTTCAAATGAGGTCGCCCGTCGTTGGTTAATAGCATGACCGCATCAACTTTTTTAAGCAACTTTTTAATAGAACTCACAAACTCCACACCTTGTCCTTTAATCGTTTCCGTAAAGCTCTGGAGTTGTTTTTCAGAGAACTCAACATCCGGATTACCCTTGGGATGGAAGATCGCTACTACTCTGCAGCCACTGAACTCAGGACTTGATGCTCCGGAATTAATGATCTCTGTATAAGCAGCACTATGAACCGAAAGCCCGATAACTCCAACTTTAATCTCCTCCCCGGGAATGGCCCCTGCAAAGGCCGAAGCATGGATTCCAATACCTGCCCCTATTCCCAAAGACTTCTTAAGAGGATTATGTCGTTTACTATTAGCCATTTTAAAATTCGAATTCATTAGTGTAGAATACCGGTAATTTCTATTGTTTATTCTGGATAACTTAATTCACAACTATTTTACCACCTTCATAATGCCACGCATTGTAAACGAGTGGCCCGGGAATGTACAAACGAAAGGATAATCTCCTGCGGCAGCAGGAGCAGTAAATTTGATCGTCTCCTTGCCACCTCCGTTCAGGAGTTTGGTTGCAAAAAGCACCATATCCCCCTCAGGAACATAATTCTTCGCTGCACCCTTTTCCCCAAGTTCAATTGCTTTTTGCGCAACAACATCAACCGTTCCGGGTTTAGTAATTAATAGATTATGAGGCATCAACCCAAGGTTCTCAACGGTAATTTCTACCGGCTGAGCTGCTTTTACAGTAAAGTCTGACAATAGTTTGCCCTTAACTTTAAAACGTAATTCATCAGTAGCTTCAATGGTAAGGATCGCAACTTTATCATTTTGTAATTCCGGGCCCTTGCTGCTGGCAGCAGCTGAGTTAGCCGGTGCTGCAGGCTTTGGAGCTTCAGGTTTATGTCCCTGATGGCTCGCATCAGAATACCCCGGAACTTTCCAGAATTTCTCATAAAAGGTTCTATTTTGCATCCCGGTAACACTAGCTTCGGATTTAGCAGGTTTGAATGTGTCCTTACCGCTCCAGAAGAAGTTTACCTTTTGAGCTGCCAATCTTGCCTGATACTCAGGTGAACTAAGTACTTTAACAAGCAATGGTCTGTTTATGACATTGTGCTGCTGATGCAACCAAAGAATTTCAAGCATCGGTAATGCATCTTCTTTCTTCTTAGGATCCAATTTAGCAACCCATTCCTGTGCTTTCTGAATCACTTCATCCGTGTTTCTGGCACTAAGCTCAACCCGTACAGCATGACGTATTCCATCAACCGGATGTCTGAACAGCTCCAAAAGATTTTCAATTGGCTCGCCATAAATTGAAACCGGCTTCTGCAGAGGGCGGTTAGTAGCTACCATGCGATAGATACGGCCATGCTCGTGGTCACGGCTTAAATCTCTCAGATTATATGGAGAATGTGTAATAACTGCCTGGTGCCAGTCTCCAA
>CAYJAM010000406.1:0-2860 GCA_964367725.1 uncultured Sphingobacterium sp.
CCAATGACTTTTTTGATTTCGAAGCAAAATATACGCCGGGTGCAACAGAAGAAATTACTCCGGGTAGAATGTCTGAAGAGGAAAAGGAAAGGGTAGAACGCATTGTTTCTGATATTTATCTCAAACTGAATTGTAAGGGCATGGTTCGAATTGATTACTTCCTTCAGGATCTTAGTTCAGATTTTTATTTTGTTGAGATCAATACTATTCCAGGTCAAACAGCGCAGAGTTTTATTCCCCAACAGCTTAGAGCTGCCGGATTAGATATAACTGAGTTTTATGGAGAATTAATCGAAAAAGCTCTGGATTAAAGACTAGATTGAATAGTTTGATATCATTTCATCAGATACTTTTACACTTTTACCGTCGGCAATATTGATCATTACGTAGTCAAACCAGCCATCACAGGCTATCTTACCGGTTTTACTGATTCTGATCTCAAATTTTACACGGCAACCTTTTGAGTTGATGGTTTCAATACCGGTTTGTACAGTAAATGTATCACCGAGTCCGAGTGGCCTTTTGTAATCCACAAATGCTGATCTGACAACCCATCCCAAACCCATTTTAAGGAAATCTTCCATGGGCATTTTATAACAGGTTTCCATCTGTTCATATCTGGCTGCGAGCACATAATCAAAATAAGTGCTGTTATGAACATGATTAAACATGTCGATATCATCCGGCCTTACTTTAAACTCTGATGTAAAACTGCTGTAAATGGGTTTTGATTCCATGTCGCGAAATTCGGGCAATTTAATGAGAATAGGAAATAGATAGTTATCAGTTATCTGTTCTCAGTTGTCAGTAATGTTAGTACTAAATGGAAATTAAGTGCTTATAGATTATATTTTTTGCTATTGGTCATTAATAAACTTAGAACCAGATCATGAAAATCCAATCTTTGAAACCTCCTTTTGAATGAATCGATAAAACTCAGACAACAGACAACAGACAACAGGTAAATGGCAACTGATAACTGAATCACATACATATTTGCAATTAACCTTTCATTATTCTATCTTTGCATCCAATTAAAATAATTATAAACCGCTTTAATATTATTCAGGTAATGTATTTAAGTACAGAGTACAAGGCAGACATTTTTGCCAAACACGGAAAAGGTGCAACAGACACCGGTTCTGCAGAAGGACAGGTAGCATTATTTACCGCTCGAATTGCTCATTTAACCGGGCATTTGAAACAAAACAAGAAGGATTTTTCTACACAACTATCTCTTCAGAAATTAGTAGGTAAACGCCGTGCCTTACTTGCATATCTTTACAAAAAAGATATCAACAGGTATCGTGCAATTATCAAAGCATTAGAGTTAAGAGATATTATAAAATAATCTTAGCAAAAATTTGCGAAGCCATCCTCTAATTTGTAGGATGGCTTTTTTACTTTGTAAAAAATAAAATCAATATAAAAGAAGATGTGCTCAAAAGAGGAAAAGTACATCGCCATTAAAACAAATGAGTTATAACGCAATTAAAAAAACATTCGATCTTGGCGATGGCCGTATGATCGAAATCGAAACCGGGAAACTGGCCAAACAAGCTGATGGTTCTGTTGTTGTAAGAATGGGTGACACCATGCTTCTGGCTACTGTAGTATCAACAGTAGGAGCAAAACCGGGAACTGATTTTTTACCATTATCAGTTGATTATCAGGAAAAATATGCATCTACAGGACGTATCCCTGGTGGATTTTTACGTCGTGAAGCCAGATTGTCCGATTATGAGGTACTTATCTCACGTCTGGTTGATCGTGCATTACGTCCTATGTTCCCTGAAGATTATCATGCTGACGTACAGGTGATGATTTCATTGATTTCTGCCGACAAAAATATTATGCCTGATTGCCTTGCTGGTCTTGCAGCATCTGCGGCAATTGCTGTTTCTGATATTCCTTTCAACGGTCCAATTTCTGAAGTTCGTGTTGCTAAAATTGATGGTAAACTGGTTATTAACCCTTACCTAAGTGATCTTGAACGTGCTACTATGGACCTTTTGGTTGCTGGTACTGAGCATGATATTGTGATGGTTGAAGGTGAAGGAGACGAAATTTCTGAAGAGGAAATGGTTGAAGCAATTGAGTTTGCACATAAAGCAATCATCATTCAGGTACAGGCACAAAAAGAACTTGCAATTTTAGTTGGAAAAACTGAAAAGCGTGTTTATAGCCACGAAACTCATGATCTGAATCTTAAGGAAAAGGTTTTTGCTGCTACATACGATAAAGTATATGCTATTGCCAAATCAAAATCTTCAAAGCATGAGCGCAGCGATAAATTCTCTGAAGTAATCAATGATTTTATACTTGAATTGGGTGAGGGGCTTGAAGACATCACAATTTCCCTTGCAAAAAAATACTTCCATGATGTACAATATGATGCGATCCGTAACCTTATTTTAGATGAAGGAATTCGTTTAGATGGTCGTGATTCTCGCACTGTACGTCCGATCTGGTCGGAAGTTGGTTATTTACCAACTGCTCACGGTTCTTCTATTTTCACCCGTGGTGAAACACAGTCCCTTACTACAGTAACACTGGGTGCTAAATCTGATGAGCAACTGATTGATGGTGCTTTCTTTAATGGGTACCAGAAATTCTTATTACACTATAATTTTCCGGCTTTCTCTACAGGTGAGGCTCGTCCTAACCGTGGTACCGGTCGTCGTGAGATTGGACATGGTAATCTGGCAATGCGTTCTTTAAAGAAGGTATTACCTGGTGATGATAATCCTTATACTATACGTGTTGTTTCTGATATTTTGGAATCAAATGGTTCATCTTCTATGGCAACGGTTTGTGCAGGTACACTTGCACTTATGGATGCCGGTATTAAGATCAAATC
>CAYJAM010000407.1:0-2849 GCA_964367725.1 uncultured Sphingobacterium sp.
TTTCTGAAGCTGGGGAAGGACAGAAAGGATTGCTTTTCTTCCTTTTGCCTGATTTTCGGCCATAACATCCAATCCATCCCGGTGATAAACGTAGAGACTTTCGCGAAGCGGATTAAATGACTTATTCCTCAGATTCTCCATAAGCCAGAAACGGTTTCTCAGGTTTTCAAAAGCTTTCCAGCCGCCATTTGGAGCAGTTTGAGCATTGTCTAATACCGTTTGGGCTTTCTCATAATAGGGTGTTCCTCCGAATTTAGAAAATGTATCATAATCCATGCCGGTAATGATGTAGGCGTAAAACGCGAGTAAGGAGCTTAGGTTACTGATATAGTTTTGTTCAGAAAAATCGAGCGGCTGTCCTTCAGAATAGGTAAAATCAAAATCCTTATCACTGATATTCAGAAGAGTACTGCTGTAGGAACTGTTGAAAACAGGCCTGTTTGATTGAATTTGAGCCTCTGCTTTGAAATTGCTTGAGCCATCCCAGTCGGTGATGGTAATTACAAAATTGCAGTCGATCCTCTCCTGTGGTTGCAGGGCGTCGGCCGACCATCGTTTATCATTTAAGAAATTTCTTATACTTGATTCAAGAATGTCGAGAACACGTTTATTTGAGTTAGCAAGCTGAGGTGCGAGAATCTGTACACGGGCATTCAGATCTTGTGAATAGACTGCCTGAGTAAACATAAAAAGACAAAAAAAGAACAGGTACTTCATCCTAATAAATTTAATACTTTTTTACAGATATCTGCTGCTACTTCTCTCTTTGATTTTAATCCAAATACTTCTTTATTGTGTTTTCTGTCAATTATGGTAATCTTATTACTATCATTCTTAAACCCTGCCCCCTCATCCCTGAGTGAATTCAAGACTATGAAATCCAGATTTTTCTTTTCAAGTTTCTTGATGGCATTCTCTTCTTCATTATTGGTTTCGAGGGCAAATCCGACAAGTATTTGCCCGGTTTTTTTTTCTTTTCCTAAAGTTGCAAGTATATCCGGGGTTTTGATCAGGTCGATCAGGAATTCTGAACTATCCTTTTTGATTTTGGTGGGAGAGACGTCTTTAGGACGATAATCTGCGACAGCCGCACTTAATATAGAGATATCTGTTCCGGTAAAATTTTTCAGGGATGCTTCAAGCATTTCTGCAGCAGAAGTAACGTCGATTCTCTTAATTCCCTGATTGCTAAGATTGAGCGATGTTGGTCCGGTAACTAGTACAACGGAGGCACCCATAGCAGCGAGTTCTTCAGCAATCGCAAATCCCATTTTGCCTGTAGAATGGTTACCTATGAATCTGACAGGATCGATGGCTTCATAGGTTGGTCCGGCAGTTACAAGCGCCTTCTTACCTTTTAAAGGAAGTTTTTTTTTTATTTCATCACTCAGGAATTCTAAAATGGCTTCAGGCTCTGCCATCCGCCCTTCTCCTGTTAATCCGCTCGCTAATTCACCATATCCAGGTTGGATTATGGTATTTCCAAAACTGATCAGAGAAGTAATATTCTTTTGTGTTGCGGGATGTTTCCACATATCCAGATCCATTGCCGGAGCAAAGTAAACCGGGCATTTTGCTGAAAGATAAACCGCAGAGAGCAGATTGTCACATAATCCATTTGCGAATTTTGCCAGGCTATTGGCACTTGCAGGAGCTATGATCATCAGGTCTCCCCACAATCCAAGTTCTACATGATTATTCCAGCTTCCTGTTTCAGGATCGGAATAATTGATAAAAACAGGATTTTTGGAGAGTGTTGAAAGTGTTAGCGGGGTGATGAAGTTGCATGCATCCTTAGTCATGACAACCCTCACATTTGCTCCGGCCTTAACCAGTAAACGTACCAGGGATGCTGATTTATAGCTGGCAATACTGCCACAAACGCCAAGGAGAATATTCTTATTAGTAAGCATAGGGCAAAGATTTACCCATCTTAAAGCATGCATGGTGCATAGCACATGAATGTACTATGCTCCCTTGCTTTATTAGTTTTGCTCTTTAGAAGGATTGCGGTAATAAACCTTATTGTGTAAAAACTCATCCACAGCAATAAGCGATGGTTTAGGCATACGCTCATAATGTTTAGATATTTCAATTTGCTCACGGTTTTCAAATACCTCTTCTAAATTATCATTAGATGATGCAAATTCTGCCAGTTTACCATGAAGTTCCTCTTTCAGGTTATTCGCAATCTGGTTAGCACGTTTGCTGATAATTACAATCGATTCATAAATATTGTCGGTTGTTTTATCCAGTTCACGAACATCACGTGTTACTGTACTGTTTGGAATAACGGGTTTAGTAGTACTCATTTTACTTGTTTTTAGTGTCTTCTTTTTTACTTTCTTCTGCAGCTTTGATTTTTTCTTCCTGTGCTTTCATTTCTGCGGTTTGCAGTGCGATCAGTTTTCTAACATCAATAATAGCTTTTTCGCTGCTTTTCTTTATGTCTTCCGCTTCTTTCAGGTATTTACTTGAAGGGTAATTTTGGACAAATTCGTTATATAATTGAATGGCCTCATTGTAACGCTCTTCTTGTTTGATTTCAAAACTTGCTTTAGCATATAATGACTGGGCCTTAATGGTCAGGAATTCCATTTCTTCAGCATATTTTGTATCGGGAAATTCGCGTGCTGAATTTCTGAAAGCAATTACCGCCGATTTGTAATCTCCAATATCCAGGAATAGCTTAGCATTAGCGTACGACTTGGTTTCGAGTTTATCACGCAGATTGCTGATCAATTTACTTGCTTCAGCAACACGCTCGCTTTTTGGATATAGGTTTATAAATAACTGTAAGGCCTCAATTGCTTTAATCGTGTTTTCCTGATCAAGTGAAAAAGTCGGCG
>CAYJAM010000408.1:0-2819 GCA_964367725.1 uncultured Sphingobacterium sp.
CCAGATATAATTCGAGTAAACGGTGAACCATCACATCAGGATATCTGCGGATAGGAGAGGTGAAGTGGGTATAATAATCGAATGCAAGTCCGTAATGACTATGTTTCTTAGTTGTGTAAACCGCCTTGGCCATAGATCTGATTGCCAGTTGCGTCAATACATTCTGCTCTTTTTTGCCTTCCACATCAGCCATTAAAAAATTAAGCGAGCGGGCAGTTTCACGTCCCGAACTCATATCAATCTTATAGCCAAATTTTGATGCGAACTGTGAGAAACTTAATAAGGCATCTTCTTTGGGTGAATCATGGGAACGATAGACAAAAGTTAATTTCTGCTTTCCTTTGCCTTTTTTTGCAACAAATTCGGCGACCTTTTTGTTTGCTAAGAGCATGAAATCTTCGATCAGTTTATGGGCATCTTTACGCTCCTTAACATAAACCCCAAGTGGTTTTCCCTGTTCATCAAGACGGAATTTTATCTCTACACTTTCAAAGCTGATTGCGCCATGTTTAAACTTACGTTCCCGCAACTTATAGGCCAGCTCATTTAACTTTAAGAGCTCTTCGCTATGTTTACCACTTTTATTTTCGAGTACTTCCTGGGCATCTTCATAACTGAAGCGTGTATCAGAATGGATGATTGTTCGTCCAAACCATTGTTCAACAACATTGGCATCATTGTCGAGCTCAAATACGGCCGAGAAGCATAGTTTGTCTTCATTAGGCCTAAGTGAACATAAACCATTAGATAATCGCTCAGGGAGCATCGGAATCACTCTGTCGACCAGGTAAACAGATGTTCCCCTCTCGAAAGCTTCTTTATCAAGTGCTGAACCTGGTTTAACGTAATGAGAAACATCGGCTATATGAACGCCTACTTCAACATTTCCGTTTTTTAATTTCTGGAATGAAATGGCATCATCAAAATCTTTGGCATCTGCCGGATCAATAGTAAAGGTCAGTATCTGTCTGAAATCTTTTCGTCTGGCGATTTCTTCTGCGGTGATATCTTCCTTTATTGATTCAGCCTGTTTTTCAACTTCATCAGGGAAAGCCAGTGGAAAACCATAATCAGCTAAAATGGCATTCATTTCAGCATTATTCTCACCCTGTTTACCCAGCACATGGGTAATCTCACCGATCGGGTTTTTGGCATCTTCAGGCCAGTCAACAATTTTTGCAATGGCTTTATAGCCATCTTTTGCCCCATTGAGTCCATCTAAAGGAATAAAAATATCATGCAGCATCTTCCGGTCATCCGGTACAAAAAAGGCAAAGCGATCAGAAAGCTTAATAATTCCTGTAAAGTCCATTTTGGCTCTCTGCAGGATCTCGACAACTTCTCCGTCTTTTTTGCGTCCCTTGTTCTTGGCATAGACATATACCTTAACAATATCCCCATGCAGGGCATTACGAAGTTTACGTGGTGCTACATAAATATCTTCCTCAAATTCTTCATCACTGACAATATAGGCTGAACCGTCGCTGGTCATATCGACTTTGCCGGTTACGAATGTTTTAAGCTGTTTTAATATGAATTTGCCCTTTTCAGGCTCCTGAAGAATTCCTTTTCTGGTTTCTTCCTTTAAAACCTCCAGTATTAAACCTCTGGTTTCATCATCATGGAGGTTAAGTTTTGATGCAACCTGTTTATAATTTAGTGGCTTATTACCTGATTTTTCAAACACATCAGTGATGAGTTTGGTAAGAACCAGGTTAAAGTTATTTGATTTCTTTTTTGACATTTTTTAAAATTTCACCTAAGATAAGGCTTAAGCAGCTAATAATAAGCTTCTTTACCATTTGATAACATTCAAATGATCATTGAAATGGTAGTCATGGATTCACAATTGTGATCTTATCGGTGGATAGCGCAGGTAAAGATTTAAACTTTAACAGGATTTGTGCAGTGGTGATTACATCTTTTTCACAATATATCCTGATCCGCTCAAGATCATTTTCTTCCCAATATACCTTATGAACCATACTGCCGTCAATATCGTCTTTCGGACTTGGAATATTGAATACCGCAGCAAGCAGGTTTAGTGAAGTGTAGTTTTTATAATCCCCGAATTTCCACAGATCCATTGTATCCAGGTGCATAATTTCCCAGGGCTTTTTACCATGGATATTTAACTGTATGGGTATTTGTAGTCCATTGATCAGCATCCTGCGGCATAAATAGGGAAAATCAAATTCCTTGCCATTGTGGGCACATAAAATAAGGGAATCGGGTTGTTTGTTCAAGAGATCAATAAATGAATGAATCACTTCTTTTTCTACATCTCCAAAGAATGATTTAACCCGAAGGGATAGTGTTTCTGTTTTTTTTGAAAAAATTCCAACTGAAATACATATGATTTTTCCAAATTCTGCCAGTATTCCTCCCCTTGAATAAAATTCTGCGGCTGTTTCACCATCACGGCGTTGAAATCGGGTCTTTTGATCCCATAACTGCTGATATTCAACCGGTAATTCGTTAAATGAGGGATATTGAGGAACTGTTTCAATATCCAGCACTAATACCTGTTGAAGATCAATGTTTTCTAACATGGATGGCTCTTTATCACTAACTGAAAATTACAAAATATAAGTCTTTATTAAAAATAAGCTTAGAAAACGGTCAAGTTAGTTCGGACAGGAGCTTATAAAATGCCTCTTTTAATTCCGAAAGCTCTTTCTCAAGGATTTCAACCCGGGCACTAAGCTGATCGGTACTTGCAGGGTTTATACCTGATTGATATTCATTAGGATCTTCAAAACTTTCTCCAAGCAGGTGAACATAACGTACTTCTTTCTGTCCGGGGCGACGTTCAAGTG
>CAYJAM010000409.1:0-2811 GCA_964367725.1 uncultured Sphingobacterium sp.
GATGCCAAAACCGAATATTTCAATGAGCTGATCAAAACCTGGGAAGGGACAAATTCCTGGGATGCTGTAAATCTTGAAACTGTTTTTAAAGCATTAGCAGAGGAAAAGGGCATTAAACCGGGCGAGCTGATGTTGCCATTCAGGGTGATGCTGGTTGGAGGTAAATTCGGTCCGGGAGTTTTTGACATTGCGGTGCTTCTTGGAAAAGAGGAAACAATTCAAAGGGTTGAAAAAGCGGTAATTGCTTTTACGGCTGAGTAACGACTTACGAAATCACCTGAGCACAAAGAAAGTAGATTTCGTCAGTCGCTCAATCAAGATGTGACCCGATAGCTATCGGGGGACGAATTTATAAGACCTTTTAAAATGTGTTGACGGAGGTTCCCGCCTTCGCGGGAATGACAAGTGTTGTTTGGAAAATTGGAGATTCCAGCCTTCGCTGGAATCGCAATTGGGAACCTAAAATAATTACGGGAGCTATTTTGTATTTCGGGATTAAAAGTAGAATGTAAACTGAACCGGTTCCAGCGAAGGCTGGAATCTCCTATCCTTTCCCCTGATTTGTCATTCCCGCGAAAGCGGGAACCTCCTAGTCCATAAACGATGACATTGAACATAGGCACGATATAATTGCTTAAAGAATTTGCTCTAACCTTATGCTTATAAGGACGAGTAAAATAAAAAATGGCACTCGGGCTAATTATAAATTAGCCTTTGTCTGAACCAAGATTTATTTGATTAACATGATACAGTCTTTCAGCATAAATCACCACAATCATAAAAATCACAGTTCAGACAAAATACCATCCCATTTTTCCTTAACGGTTAATTCATATATTTAATTAACCAAAGCCTCAATAATGAATTTCAAATCTTCATTCATATCTCTAAGGTCGAATACCCGTTATTTCTTCATTCTATCTTTGTTCCTCTGCATAAATTTTGCTGCCTGCAAAACAACTGAAAGCCCAAGTCTGGCTATCATCAATGCCAAAATCTGGACCGGTGATGAGGCTCAGCCCTGGGCAGAAGCAATCGCAGTTAAAGGCGAGACAATAATCCATGTAGGAAGCAGCGAAGAAGTCAGGAAAATGCTGACCGATGGTACAGAACTTATCGATGCCAAAGGCCAGATGCTCGTACCCGGATTCAATGATGCTCACGTCCATTTTATTGATGGTGGTTTCGGGCTATCCTCGGTTTCCCTGCGTGATGCAAAAACAAAGCAGGAATTTATTGATCGTATCGCTGCCTTTGTCAAAACGGTGCCTCCCGGTACATGGATCTTGAATGGCGACTGGGATCATACCAATTGGGGAGGCGAACTTCCGCAAGCTAGCTGGATTGACTCGGTAAGTGCCGATCACCCGGTTTTTGTTCAGCGTCTGGACGGGCACATGGGTCTGGCGAATTCTGCTGCGATGAAATTAGCGAAAATCAGCGCCAGCACTGCGGATGTTGAAGGTGGCTCAATAATCCGCGATAAAACCGGAATGCCCGAGGGTATTTTCAAGGACAATGCGATGGGCCTTATTGGTCAGCATATTTCTGATCCTTCGGATGAATTAAAAGACAGAGCAATCGAGGCGGCAATGAAATATGTAGCTTCAAATGGTGTTACCTCGGTTCAAAGCATGGGCGGCTGGCAGGATTTGGTGGTATACAGGAGAGCTGCGAAAAAAGGGATCTTAAACACCCGCATCTATGCCGTAGTGCCCTTGAGTTCCTGGAAAAAACTTAAAGAAGAAGTTGAAAAATCAGGCAAAGGCGATTCCTGGTTAAAGATCGGCGGTTTAAAGGGATTTGTTGATGGATCTTTGGGATCGCATACCGCGGCCTTTAAACAGCCTTTCAGCGATACCCCAACAGATAGCGGCTTTCTCGTAAGCCCGGTAAAAGAACTCTATGAACAAATATCTGCTGCGGACAAAGCCGGATTACAGGTTATGGTACATGCCATAGGCGATAAGGCGATTGAAGAACAACTGAACATTTTTGAAAGGATTGAAAAGGAAAATGGAAAACGAGATAGACGTTTCCGCATTGAACATGCCCAGCATATTGCCCCTGAAGATCTGAGCCGTTTCAAAACCCTTAATGTCATTGCCAGCATGCAGCCCTATCATGCGATTGATGATGGACGATGGGCGGAAAAAGTAATCGGCCCAGAACGTATCAAAACGACCTATGCTTTTAAAAGTCTGCTGGATAATCAAGCAGTTTTGGCTTTTGGCAGCGACTGGTTTGTAGCCCCTCCAACCCCAATTGAGGGCATTTATGCAGCAGTGACCCGTCGCACACTGGATGATAAAAACCCCGGAGGATGGGTTCCTGAACAAAAAATCAGTGTTGAACAGGCCTTAAAGGCATATACCCATAATACTGCATACGCTTCCCTTGATGAAAACAATAAAGGGATTTTAAAAATAGGATATCTCGCAGATTTCGTAATTCTGGATCAAAATTTGTTTGATATCAAAGCTGAATCCATCAGAGATGTCAAAGTAATGAAGACCTTTACAGGTGGAAAGCTTGTTTTTGAGCGTGGAAAAAAATAAAACCAGCCCATATTTGAAGAAGAATTATTTATAAATTTCCGTTTTAATTTTTAAAGTAATATGAAGTGGTTAGGCAGACGCGGAAGCGGAAACATTGATGACAGACGCGGAATGAGTGGTGGTGGTATGGCAATCGGCGGCGGGACAATTATTCTCGTCATCCTCGGCTTATTGTTTGGTGGAGATCCACAATCGATTTTAAATCAGGTATCTCAGAATCAGCCTGTTCAGGAAGGAAAAGTTGGCTCACCGC
>CAYJAM010000410.1:0-2810 GCA_964367725.1 uncultured Sphingobacterium sp.
ATGTTTTAACCTGACATTCTGAAAGGATATCTTCACTGGTTCCTGATTTCCGGCTTTTAACATATTGATCAGGGAGCGGTTACTCATATCCTTTGTCAGCCGGTACCTACCGGGCTTAACTTTAACCGGGTAATCCATATTCTGGGCAGCATTCAGAAATGAAAGGGTGTCCTTCACTATATTTTCAGAACTAATGATAGAGTAAACATCTTTAAAATCAGATCCTGTAGGTATAAAGAGGTAATCTTTATTACCTGTAACGTTTGGCTTAAAATATTTGAGGTAATAATTAATGCCGGTACCTGCGAGTACAACAATCACAAGAGCAAGCATTGCGAAGAATACCTTCGCTTTGAAACTTATCTTTTTTGACTTTTCTGCTACCATTTTAAAACGTATTCTATTTTGTATAATTTAATTTTCTCAAGGCCAGGATTCCACCATAGAGATTTCTGACATTTCTAAACCCATTCATAAGCAAGAACCTTCTGGCAGTTTCACTGCGAAGGCCATGCTGGCAAATTACAATCAGTTCCTCATTCTTCAAATCTTCCAGGTCTTCCGGATTTTTTATTAATATACCTAATGGTATATTTTGCCCTCCCAGGTTATATGTCTGAAATTCAATTTGTTCCCTAACATCTATGATCTTAAAGGGTATGGGCTCACGATTTCTATCTATGAACTCGGCCGGACTAATATCTGTTGATTTAATTTCCGCCACCCAATACTACATCAATAGGTGTACCAATACTAACTTTATTCAAAGTATCACTAATGGCAGGAAATTGTTTTATAACCTTTGCATTTGCAGTATCCCGCACACCTTCAAAGCTAACGGTACCCAAAGCTAATGAAGAACCTAAAAGTGCCATTCTGGCTTCACTAAGATCTAAACCAAGCAAATTAGGTATATCCACTTCACTGGCACCAAGGCCATCTCCTAAAACGAGGTTAATGCTCGACCCTTTAGGAATTGACTGTCCTTTTGAAATTATATTGCCTCCAAACAAGGCTTCCAGAATTACATCTTTCGCAACATCTGATTTGTAGGTAGTATCACCAACCTTTAACTGATAATTATTAAGTATCGATCGAACTTCAAGAAATGTTCTTCCCTGAATATCAGGAAATTTAATATTTGGAGCATCTCTGGTAATGATCAGATAAATTGTTCTGTTTGATTTTACATTGGTATTAGGGTCAGGATCTTGTTCAACAACAAGGCCGGGAGCTTGGTTAATCAGGTAAATGGAATCATTTATCTGATATCTCAAACCCTTTTCTTCCAATAATTCTACGGCCTTTTCAATGCTTAAACCCTTGAGCTTAGGTACTGGCATACCTTCACCATGATGTGTGTAAAATCCCAAACTGTAAAATATGATGATCAGGAAAAGTAAAATAGATCCGGTGGCAATAATGAGATTTTTCCGAAAGGTTTTAGTACGTAAATAGTCTATGAATTTGCTCATTATGATCTTCTTTGTTTTAATTACAGAATAAATTCCAGAAAAATGAGAATTTAAGTATTTAATACCAGGGTTTCTCAGATTGGTTAATTGCAATTATCCTCAAAAATAATTATTAGTTCGGCATTAACGAAGATAAATATTAGGATAGCTATCATTCAATTGTTTTAAAATTTATCTTTGGAGCCATGAAATTACCTTATTCTAATTGAGCTGATTGAATTGTTAGTTTAGATGATGAAGGTTATTCAAAGAAACAAGAATCATAAAGAATCATGTTTCTAACACTAGAATACTTATTTACATGAAAAAAACAATAGCACTGATAACGGGTGGATTTACGGGTGAATCTGTAGTTTCTTTTAAGAGCGCAGACTTCGTTGAAAGCAAAATTGACAGAAATAAATACGATGTTTTTAAAATAGTTATCCTAAAGGATGAATGGTATTACACCGATTCAGGCTCAATAAAACACCTTGTTGATAAGAATGATTTTTCTATCAGCCTCAGCGGAACAAAAATAGTTTTTGATGTTGCTTTTATAATGCTGCATGGGGCTCCGGGTGAAGACGGTAAACTGCAGGGTTATTTCGACTTGCTGAATATTCCTTATACCAGCTGTGATGCACTTACATCTGCTTTAACAATGAATAAAGGTTACTCTAAAGCAATTGTTAATGGTATTAAAGATCTTCACATTGCAAAATCGGTTCAATTATTCGATAATACCCCGGGTACAAGCCAGCATCTTCTGGATACTTTAGTTCTTCCACTGTTCATTAAACCGAACAATGGTGGTAGCAGTATTGGAATGAGTAAGGTTAAAACTGCAGATGAATTACCCGATGCCCTCATAAAAGCTTTTAATGAAGACAGCCAGGTGCTCGTAGAAGAATTTATTCAGGGACGTGAATTTTCAATAGGAGTATATAATGGCCTTGATGGAATTCGGGTTTTACCATCTACTGAAGTGATACCTTCCAATGATTTTTTTGATTTCGAAGCTAAATATACGCCGGGTGCAACTGAAGAAATTACTCCGGGCAGAATGTCTGAAGAAGAAAAGGAAAGGGTAGAGCGTATCGTTTCTGATATATATCACAAACTAAATTGCAAAGGGATGGTTCGTATTGATTACTTTCTTCAGGATTTAAGTTCCGATTTTTATTTTGTTGAGATTAATACTATTCCAGGTCAAACGGCGCAGAGTTTTATTCCGCAGCAGCTTAAAGCTGCCGGATTGGATGTCACTGAGTTTTATGGAGAATTAATTGAAAAGGCTCTGGCAAATAAAGACTAGATTGAATAGTTTAATATCATTTCATCAGATACTTTCAC
>CAYJAM010000411.1:0-2797 GCA_964367725.1 uncultured Sphingobacterium sp.
TGAAAGGCGTCCCACAATGTCCTCTCAGATAAAATTGACCCACTGAGCAATCTGACATTTTGTACGCCAGATGCCCTGTTAACGGTCTAAGTCTACCGATTTTGCCTGGTAAGAGAGCATAAATCAGATAAGCTTTATATCTATATAGAGATCGTTTGTAATAGCTCTGATTATCTGGCTAAATCAAATCGGAACCAGGCTTGGCGGGATTGATTATCTCGCTGCCACTGATTGAGTCTATGTCTGTTATGGCATCTGAGCCTGTTACAGCATCAGCAATACCGGTCTCACCGCTATCTTGCTCGTTGGCAGGCTCAATACTGGCGTAAACGGCCGACGGGTTATTAACAAATCTGGCTTTTTGAGAGGCTACTTCAGCTCTGCGCGCAGCTTCCAGGTCAGGGTCCAAGACCACAGCGGACGGAACAGCGTCAATAGCCGACGGCTCAGTATCGGCCGCTTCAGGCTCATTGCTCTGAGACTCTGTAAGCGAGCGCCAGATGTTACGAGCAAGATCTTTATCGCCGCGATTGTAGGCCAACCGAGCCATTTCTCTCAGCTCATGGTTACCAGATTCAATCGCTTCATCAATTTTACGCTGGCGCTCGTTGTCTGGAGATTCCGGTTCCATGGGGTACATCCCGGCCCATAAGGCCTACTAATACTTCCGGTTGACTAAGCAAAGAGCGGCAAGTTCCCAAATTTTACTATAGGTTTAATTTTATTTGCTTGGCTCCTTTACCAAGATATTTACCAGGATCTGGGCAAATTTAGCCAGCTCAACAATGTAGTCGTTTTACTACATGCGACATTGTGGAACCAGTGGGGCAAATTATCAGTCCAAAAACCAACGGTTCAAGAGGAGGAGGAGTATGTCTCAAAAGCACAACCATCTGTATAAATGTTTGGGTGAAGTGATTAGCTCAAGACGCAAGCAACTGGGGATGTCCCAAAAGGATTTGTCCGAAAAATCCGGCGTAGACCGGGTCTTTATCAGTAATCTCGAGCAGGGCAAACGCAAACCGAGCTTTGGTGCAATCCACGATATTGCAAGAGGTCTACGTCTCAAATATTCTCGATTTGTAGGCAAATGCGAGCAGTGCGTGGAAGAATCAGCCTGAAACTGGCTTTTAGCTAGCAGTCAAAGCAATGGCACCGCAGATAGAGGCGGCGCGTCAAAATTATAGATACCAACACTGGGCTCATAAGACGCTGCTTCTACCTGCAGGATTGCCCCGGCTAGATCAGCAAAACTGTCGACTTTTACTATCTGTGGTGAGATTTTAACCTTTACTTCGCTTTCCAGACCGGACCAGATTTTGCTGGGGTCAGTCAGGGCGGGATCGTATATGACCGAGCCGATGCCTTCATCGGCAAACTGTATGTGAGCATAGTTAACACCGGTCTTATGCATCAGGACCATATGCATACTGACCATTTTGCAAGTACATTTCCACTGGCTCAAATTGGCGGTAGTAAGCGCCAGTCCACTAGCGTTGCCGGGAGGAGTTGGCCGGACCATTGTGCGCACTTGATTGGCCAGATCGCCGCCAGCGTCCTGCATCAACTGCAGACAGGCTACATAGAGCTTAGCTTTGAGCGTGCGCGCGATACCAGGCTCACCAGAGAGATTGAGACGCTCTATTTTGCGGATTACCTGGAGCGCTTTTTGTTTTTGACCGCGCGTATAGTAAAACCGAGCCAGAGCAAGCGCACAACCGGTATCTCGGGGTGCTATACGGTTAGCCTGCTCAAGACAAATGAGAGCCGACTGGTCGACTTTTAGAGCCTCCAGGGTCGAGCCCAAATCCAGAAACAGCTGAGGGCTGTGGCTGGCATCTTGAATTAAATGCTCGGTCAAAGTAGGAGCGATTTGACGCAGGTCTCTTACTGGCATGAGCGGCAATAGACGCTTAAATATGTCGCTCAATAACGCGTCATCATCAATTGGTCCGGTCAAAAGCGGCTCACAAAGAGGCAATGCTTGCTCAAGACGCCCTAGAGCCAGTAGTGTTTTGACCATACGATGAGTCAAAAGCCAGGCAGTGACTGTGCCTGACGGCACAAATCTCTTGGCTATTTGATAATTAGCAAGGGCTTGTTTGTAATCATGCAAAACCATATAGGCATCGCCAATTGCCACATAACGTACACTTGTCTGCACCAACACACCACTGGAGACGATGGCTGCCAGATTGATCTGCTCTTTGGCCAGCTCAAGCTCACGGCGAGGATAGTCAGCTCCTTTATCCCGGCTAATCAGGCTGTAGTCAAAGGCCTGACATTGACCCAAACCCAGATGGGCGCGCCAGTCCTGAGGGTCAAGATTGACAGCCTTTTGAAATAGTTTACGGGCAAGATTGCGGTCGCCATAGGCAAAACAAAGGCTGGCAAAATCCACAATAGTGCGGCTATTGCTATTTTTGTCCATGGCACTCTGGGCAGCTTGCAAAGCGTCTTGAGGTGTTGCTCCACCGACATCAAGGGGCAGAGCCTGGACATGAGCCACACCAGAGCACAATGGCACCAGTAAGGCCAGACTTATAGCGCAAAAAATGAAGTTTAAAAGTGGCGGCTTCGAACTATTGAAAACGGGCAAAATAGTTTAGACCTTATTGATAATTGCGGATACTGAGTTGGAAGATAATAATAGTCGCTATTATGGGCTCCTTTGTGCCCGCGGGGATTGATGTCAACTAAAGACGATTCTGAGCGCATTAAGCAGTTGGTAAAAGACAACCGCTTGAGCGATGCTCACAAACAAGTAGCAAGTTTACTAGCCAGCACACCCGGTGAT
>CAYJAM010000412.1:0-2796 GCA_964367725.1 uncultured Sphingobacterium sp.
CTTTTTATACTCTTGATGGCGTTAGTTTTGGTGATTTAGGTAAATTCTCGTGTACTCCAACTGGTAACATTTGGTCACGCTATGGCTATCCATTCTTTGGCAGTAATATTTCTGGAATTGATATGCGCGTTCAATTTAAACAACATGAAGTTTTGAGCCAATATGATGATAACGAAATAGCTATAATAAAAAATTAATTATCCTCAGCGACTAAATTTAATGCCAAAATGATGAATCATCAAATTGGCGTTAACCATACCTAATTATCTCCATACTAATCACAGCTACAAATTAGCTCATAACCTTATGTTATAAACAACTTACCTAACATTACACAACAAATCATCACACTAACTAGTAAAAAATATGTTAAATTAACTCCTGTTTCTTCAATTAATTTATGACATATTATAAAAGGTTATATTCATGAGCCAGACTCCTGCACCAACCAAAAAAGCCAAATTCATCGCCATGCCAGATACCCTCGTAATTTTATTCGGGGTAGTTTTTCTCGTCTATCTATTTAGTTTTTTTGTTCCAGCGGGGAAATTTGATACCCATAAAGTTAGCTATCAAGCCGACGGAGTGACTAAATCGCGCACGGTTGTAATTGCTAATAGTTATCAAATTCAAAAAGATAGCGCTGGCAACGTTATTTATAATCCACCGAGTATTTTTGCTACCGATGGCAATCCTGGTTTTTTAAATTTTGTCTATGATGGTATAACTTCTGGTGATCGTAATGGTGGTGCGGTTGGCGTAATGGCCTTTATTTTAATCATTGGTGGAGCCTTTGGAATTATTATGCGCACAGGTGTCATTGAGGCCGGAATGCTAAAATTAATCACGCGCATGAAGCATCGCCAAATCCTAATTCTCCCAGTAATGGTATTACTTTTCTCAATTGGCGGCGCTGTTTTTGGAATGGGCGAGGAAGCCATTGCCTTTGCCTTAATCTTAGCACCAATGATGGTCGCCATGGGTTATGATGCGCTAACTGGCGTACTCGTTTCCTACTTAGCAACCCAAGTAGGTTTTGCAACTTCATGGATGAACCCATTCTCAGTCGCGATTGCACAAGGAATTGCCAATGTACCAGTATTATCTGGTTCAATGTTTCGCATTGGTATGTGGGCAGTATTTACCGCTGGGCTCATGATTTATAGCGTAATCTATGCACGCTCAATTCAGAAAAACCCGCGCAAATCATTAAGTTATACAAGTGATAACCATTTTCGCGAGCAACTAGCTGAAGTTGATGCCAAACAACATTTTGGGATCGCATCATGGTCAATTTTAGCGGTGTTATTTTTAGGCATCATCTGGGTAGTTTATGGCGTCGTTGAAAAAGCCTACTACATCCCAGAAATTGCCACCCAATTCTTCACTATGGGGCTAATTATTGGAGTAATCGCAGTAATTAGCAAAACCAACCCAATGAAGCTCAATACCATAGCTCAAGCATTTAAAACAGGCGCTGGAGATTTGTTACCAGCGGCATTAATAGTTGGAATGGCACATGGAATTATTTTAATGATGGGCGGTTCTGATCCAACCTCATTTACCATGCTAAATACCGTCTTACATTCATCGGCAAATCTACTGAGCGGTTTAAATGAATATGTTTCAACCATCGCTATGTTCTTGTTTCAATCCATCTTTAATATTTTTGTAACTTCAGGTTCAGGACAAGCCGCGCTCACCATGCCACTAATGGCACCACTCTCGGATTTAGTTGGGGTTGGTCGCCAAATTGCGGTCTTAGCCTTCCAACTTGGTGACGGTTGGACACATTGCATTATGCCAACCTCTGCCGCGTTAATGGGAACTTTGGGTGTTGCACGAGTTGAATATGGTGTATGGGTTAAATTTATTCTAAAATTCTATCTATTTTTAATGTTACTCAGTGTTGGGTTTCTAATTTTTGCGGTCATGATCCATTATAGCTAACTTAATTTGAAATTAACTCTCTCAATAGAATAGCTCGACTCTTCCTTAAAAAACTCACTAGCTAATCTAGTGAGTTTTTAAATCTACTTACGATAATTTGCAAAAATATAATTATTTGCGCCAACAATCGACTAAATGATCATTAATCACGCCAATCGCTTGCAAATGGGCATAAATTGTCGTTGAACCAACAAATTTAAAGCCACGCCGTTTCAAATCTAATGCCACGCGATCAGACAGCTCGCTGGTTGCTGGAACTTGACTCAGCTCTTGCCACTGATTATTGATAATTTGTCGGTCACTAAAACTCCAAATATATTGATCAAACGAACCAATTTCTTGCTGAATTTCAATAAATTTTTGCGCATTATTGACTGCTGCATTAATTTTCAAACGATTACGAATAATTGCAGGATTCAACATTAATTCTTCAACTTTTTCCAAGCTAAACCGAGCAACTTGTTCGACATCAAAATTGGCAAACGCTGCACGATAGCCCTCACGACGCTGTAAAATAGTAATCCAACTTAGACCTGCTTGCATCGTTTCGAGTAATAAAAATTCAAAATGTTGGCGTTCATCATGCAGCGGCTGTCCCCATTCCTCATCATGGTAACGTTGATAGAGTAACGATTTATTACACCAATTACAACGTAATTTTCCATCATTGAGTAATTCAACTACTTTTTTTGCCATGCTAAATTCTTTCCTAAATTACTTTAATCAATGCTATAAAAATAGCCATAATTTCCAGCTTTAAACTGATGACATTTATGGCTATTGCTATCTATAATGCTAAGCTTAGACTGCATTAATATACTCAAGTATAATCAGAAACTTAAAATT
>CAYJAM010000413.1:0-2784 GCA_964367725.1 uncultured Sphingobacterium sp.
GATTTTGGTCTCCATTCACATCAAAAACACCTACCGACTCGGCACTTTCTGAGGCTATCAATTGTTTTCTAAATTTGAGTTCAGAGCTTGTCTGGAAGGATAATAGTGGCACTATGCACAAGCCAATAAAAACTTTTGAATAATAAAAAAATCCTGTGGAGGCCATCAAAAAGAAATTATTCGTTTTTATTGAAATGTATATCTAAATATAGAATTAATCAGGAAAAGATAATCTTAACCTGATACCAAAGACAAATTAAATATTAAAAAATTAAGGTCTGTCCTGAGCTGTCATGCCTGTGATTTGAATTGCAGGGTCGTGGCCTTCGCCACGATGACAAGTCAATTTTTAAATTAGGAGATTCCATCAGGCGGGAACCTCCTGATTTTAAATACCATTTTTAAGCAAAGAGTTCCAGCTCTGCCTTACCTAAACCATCAGGGGTAGTATAAAATGGTCTTTTCTCCACAAGGTAACTTGTGTCTTCGGCAATGCCCAAAGCATGATAAATCGTTTGGTGAATCTCTTCAATCCTGATTGGTTTTTCAACGGTTTTGCAAGGACGTTCATCAGAAGTTTTACCATATACATTTCCTTTTTTTATTCCTCCTCCAAACATCAAAATGGAACAGCCATCTGTAAAGTGCCTGTGCATACCATAGTTTTTGATATCATGAATAATATCCGGTTGTTCTACCTGCTCCTGCACTTTTAGATCCGGTCTGCCTTCAACCATCATATCGCGGCTGAATTCACTCGCTAAAATGATTAATGTGCGATCCAGGTGACCTGATTTTTCAAGATCTTTTACTAATTGTGCAACCGGGCCATCGATTTGCTTCTTCATATCAATTAGGCGGGTATGTCCATTATCATGGGTATCCCAGCTTTTGAAGGGCTCATATTCTGTGGTTACACTGATGAAGCGGGCGCCCTGTTCTGTCAGGCGGCGAGCCATCAGACAACCTAAACCAAACTTCCCGGTATTGTAGATATCGTAACTTTCTTTAGGTTCTTTACTCAGGTCAAAAGCAGCAGCCTCAGGAGATTTTAAAAGCATGTAGGCTTGCTCCATTGATCTTTTCAATGATTCTTTTTGATAATCACTTCCAAATTCACCCATAGCACCTTTACTGATCAGGTCATTATAAAGCTGGTTTCTGCTTTCAAACCTTGTGGCAGACATTCCTATCGGAGGTCTGACACTCTCAAGTCCTGCCGATGGATCAGGAATCAGGAACGGACCATATTCACTTCCAAGAAATCCCGCGGTATGAAAAGCTTTTAATTCTTCACCTTCGCCTAAAGTAAAACGCTGACCAATATCTATGAATGCCGGGATAACCGGATTCACCGTTCCCAGTTCTTTTGCAATCCATGAACCGATATGAGGTGCAGATACAGATTGAGGCGGTTTATAGCAGGTATGCCAGTGATATTGATGCCTGGAATGTAAAATATGGCCCATATCACCTGCTACATAAGATCGAATGACGGTCCCCCGGTCCATAACTTTGCCAATTGACTCAAGTCCTTCAGAAAATGAAACCCCATCAAGGATAGTAGGCACAGGTTTAAAAGTGCTGAGTACATCATTAGCATTCATCCCTTTGCTGAATGGGGTGTATCGTTTAGGATCAAAGGTGTCTGTATGTGCCATTCCCCCTGCCATCCAGAGTAAAATCACCGTATCGGCTTTGGCATTTCTTCTAGTATTGCAGGAAGTTAACAGACTTGATAAGGGGGCACCCGCAGCCAGTGCAGCAAGAGTAGCCGCACTGCTTTTCTTTAAAAATTCCCTTCTATTCCATTGAGTATTCATGCTCTATAAATTATTAATAGATAATTTGAAATTCGGGAAGCAGCATCATAGCCCAGAACAGATCCTGAATTGAATCGGTTTGAGGCTTATCCCCCAAAATTTTTATGGCGACTTTATATTCATCTGAACGAACTTCACGCCCCAAAGCCTGTTTATAGATTTCTCTAATGATCAGATCACCACTTTTATATTTCAGCTTCCAGTTTTCCGCGCCTTTTTTGAGCATTGAATTGAAACGTTCGCCATTTGTTAATTCCAGAGCCTGCAGAAGATTTGCCTGTGATTCCCTGCTTGTAGACACTGTTTCCCTATTTGGCCGGCCCAATGCCGTAAGAAAGGGGTTATTGACTACTAATGAAGCACGCGGGAATAATTGGATATTTTGGTCGTTTAGCACTTTTGTAGCAGGCCGGTATCTGACCATGGAATCAGGGAAAATTGAACCGAATAAAGCAGAGCCTGCATCTGCAAACTGTTCAGCAGACATCCTTTTTCTGAGCCTCCCAGAAAACTTGTATTCCTGAGAAACAATTTCATTCGGGTCTTTGAATCCTGCGGATGGTAATTGATAGGTTTTAGAAGTAGTGATAAGATAGATCAGGTCCTTAATATTTGAATTATTCTGCTGAAAATTGAAAGCCATCCAATCCAGCATGTCCTGACTCCATGGCTCATTATCCATCATGTCCAATGGCTCTATGAAACCACGTCCCATTATCTGTGCCCATATTCTGTTTACCAGGGTACGGTATAAACGGCCGTTTTGAGGTTTGACCATGTTTTCAGCAAGCTGCGCCCTTTTAACAGAGACTTTTGCTTTATTATCAATGCTACCCAGCTCTTTCCAAAGCATTCTTGCATCGGTGAATTTGCCCGTAGGCTTATCACAACGATTAATTTCAAGTGTGGTATCTGCAAAAATATTGGCAAAAGCGTAGGCATCTTCCAGTTTCCAGTCGCT
>CAYJAM010000414.1:0-2777 GCA_964367725.1 uncultured Sphingobacterium sp.
AGACCTATAACTTTCTCAACGCGCTTGATGTTTCTTATTTACATGTATTTACTTATTCAGAACGTGAAAATACAGATGCAGTTAAGATGAAGGGTTCTGTTCCCGGTTCACAAAGGGCCGATCGGAGTAAAATGCTGCATATTCTTTCCGAGAAAAAACGCCGTGCATTTTACGAAAACCAGTTAGGAAAAACTGCAGAGGTTCTTTTTGAGTCGGATCATAAAAATGGATTCATGCATGGATTCAGCCGGAATTATGTGAAAGTGAAGGCTCCGTATGATCCGCTGCTGATCAATGAGATGCGCCAGGTAAAATTGGAACGTATTGCTTCTGATGGTGATATGGAAATTTCTGAATTTGCAGAAACCTTTGTTCATTGATCATTTATCCTTTCTCTTCAGGATTTCTTATTCCTGATTTTATTCCTTAGCTTTTTATTAACATTGTAAATTATAACAAGATTGTATATTTAGCCTATGTTTCCAACCATAACCCATCTTATTGAATATTTAACAGGAATTAATATTCCGCTGCCTATTCAAACTTTCGGATTTTTCGTTGCTATTGCTTTTGCAGCCGGTTACTGGGCGCTTTCTCAGGAGTTTAAAAGAAAAGAAAAACTGGGACTTGTGCTGCCTTTTACCCGTGAGATCAAGGTAGGGGAGCCAGCAAGTACTCAGGAACTGGTATTTAATGGAATATTTGGTTTTTTAGTAGGTTATAAGCTTCTGGATGGATTATTAAATTATTCTGCCTTTGTTGCCAATCCCCAGAGTTTCATTTTATCGGCAAAGGGAAGCTTTCTTGGTGGTTTATTGTTAGGAGCCTTATTTATCTACTGGGCTTATACAGAAAAGAAAAAGGAGCAGCTGACTCAGCCAAAAATTGTAAAGGAACTGGTTCATCCTTACCAGATCATGGGCACACTATTAATGTGGGCAGCTATATGGGGTTTTCTTGGCGCCAAAATATTTCATAATCTGGAATACTGGGATGACTTTGTTCAGGATCCAATTGGAGGGCTGTTATCCTTTAGTGGTTTAACCTTTTATGGTGGTTTGATTATGGGAGGTGCTGCCGTGATTTACCATGCCAATAAGAATGGTATCAAATGGATCCATATGCTTGACATTGCCGGTCCGGGAATGATGCTGGCTTATGCTGTTGGTCGTATAGGATGTCATCTTTCGGGTGATGGCGACTGGGGTATTGAAAATATAGCTCCCAAACCATCATGGTTAAGCTGGGCACCTGATTGGGTCTGGGCCTTTAAATATCCGCATAATGTGGTGAACAGCGGGGTTCCAATACCCGGTTGTACCGGCCCATTTTGTAATGAACTGCCTTTGCCGGTCTTCCCAACACCTTTCTACGAGGTACTGATGGGCCTGTTCATATTTGCACTTTTATGGGGATTCAGACATAAAATAAAAACACCGGGTATTATGTGGTCTTTATATTTGATATTTAACGGTTTAGAGCGTTTTCTGATTGAAAGTATACGTGTAAATTCTCAATACCATGCCTTTGGTCTTGCTTTTACACAGGCCGAAATGATATCTACTATTCTTATTCTACTGGGCATTTTCGGTATTTTCTGGTCACAAAAGAATGCTGACAAATATTCAATGCCTATAAAATCCTGATCAATGGATCTTTCAAAACTTACAAGCGGTGTAATTTCCTTAACCAAAGAAGTTGGTGAATTTATCCGAAAAGAATCACTGGTATTCGAGCGTGAACAGGTGGAGTATAAGGGACTTCATGATATGGTTTCTTACGTTGATAAAACAGCAGAAATAGCCCTTGTTAAAGGCCTGAGGTTGTTACTTCCTGAAGCCGGATTTGTTACCGAAGAAAAAACCACCACCATTACCGGTGAGAAGTACGATTGGATCATCGACCCGCTCGACGGAACAACGAACTTTATACACGGGCTTCCTACCTATTCCATCAGTATAGCACTGCAATGTGATGATGAACTCATTCTTGGAGTGGTTTATGAGATAAACAGGGATGAATGTTTTTCAGCCTGGAAAAATGGAGGGGCATACTTAAATAGTAAACGGATTTCAGTATCGAAGGCATCCCGCATTGAAAATACGCTCCTTGCAACCGGGTTTCCTTATTACGAATTCGGAAAACTTGATGCATATCTGGCTGTTTTGAAAGAATTGATGCAGCGTTGTCATGGTGTGAGAAGAATTGGTTCGGCGGCTATTGATCTTGCCTATGTAGCCTGTGGGAGGTTTGATGGTTATTTCGAGTTTAATCTCAATTCATACGATGTTGCTGCAGGAATCGTATTGGTAAGGGAAGCGGGTGGTCATATATTTGATTTTACCGGAGGAAATAATAGTATTGAACGCAGGGAAATGGTGGCAACTAATGGATCTATCTCTGCTGAATTACTTCTTATATTAGAAGAAAAATTTAACTAATATTAAAATAGATCATTATGTCAATCTCAAGAAAAATCCTCATTGCCCTACTGGCCGTGTTTATTATTATTCAGTTATTCAGGCCTGAAAAGAATCAATCGCTTGCTGAAACCCCGAATGATATTTTTGCACATTATCAGGCATCTGAGACTACGAAACAACTCATTCATACTTCATGCTACGATTGCCATTCAAACAATACGGTATATCCCTGGTATGCCGAAATACAGCCGATAGCCTGGTGGCTTGCAGATCACGTTAATGAAGGAAAATCTGAACTGAATTTTTCTGAATTTGCTAGCTATGAACCAAAAAAAGCAGATCATAAACTGGAGG
>CAYJAM010000415.1:0-2755 GCA_964367725.1 uncultured Sphingobacterium sp.
GATGCCAATAATATTTATGTTGTAACTGTCAGGGCAAGTGATGGAACAAATACTGCTGATCAAACGATCAGTGTAACTGTCCTTAATATAAATGAATTTAGTCCGGTTATCAGCTCAAATGGAGGAGGAATTACTGCTGCAATTTCAATATCTGAAAATAGCAGTACAGTTACCACAGTTGTGGCTACGGATGCGGATACTACTACGCCAAGCTACAGTCTAAATGGAGGGGCAGATGCATCGAAATTCAGCATCAACAGTAGTACAGGGCTATTAAGCTTTATTGCAGCTCCAGATTTTGAAGCACCATCAGATGCAGATGCCAATAATACCTATATCATTACAGTAAGAGCAAGTGACGGTACAAACAATGTTGAACAGACAATTACCGCAAGCATTCTGAATATAAATGATAACAGTCCGATAATCAGTTCAAATGGCGGAGGTGCTACTGCCTCTATATCACTATCTGAGAACAGCAGCATCGTTACAACTGTAACAGCTACGGATGCAGATGCATCAATCCCGGCATATAGTATCAGTGGGGGCGCAGATGCTTCAAAGTTCAGCATCAACAGTAGTACCGGGGTATTAAGCTTTATTGCTTCTCCTGATTTTGAAGCACCAACAGACGTAGATGCCAATAATACCTATATCGTTACAGTCAGGGCTAGTGATGGTACAAACAATGTTGAACAGACCATTACAGCAAGCATTCTGAATTTAAATGATAGCAGTCCGGTAATCAGTTCAAATGGCGGAGGTGCTTCTGCTTCTGTATCACTATCTGAGAACAGCAGCATCCTTACAACTGTTACAGCTACGGATGCAGATGCCTCAATTCCTGCATATAGTATCAGTGGCGGCGCAGATATGGCGAAATTTAGTATAAATGCTACTACCGGGGTATTAAGCTTTATTACAGCTCCAGATTTTGAAGCACCAATGGACGCAGATGTAAATAATACCTATATCGTTACAGTAAGGGCAAGTGATGGTACAAATAATGTTGAACAGACACTTACCGCAAGCATTCAAAATATAAATGATAACAGTCCGATAATCAGTTCAAATGGCGGAGGGGCCACAGCTGCTATAGCAATTGCTGAAAATAAGAATATAGTAAGTACTGTTGTAGCTACTGATACAGATGGAACAACTCCAACCTATAGCATTGGCGGAGGTGCTGATGCAGCGAAATTTAGTATTAGTAGTACCAACGGCATATTGAGCTTTGTTTTGTCTCCTGATTTTGAAAGTCCAACGGACGCAGATGCCAATAATAGTTATGTTGTAATTGTCAGGGCTAGTGATGGTACCAATACTGCTAATCAAACAATTAGCGTGACTGTTACTGATCTAAATGATAATAAGCCTGTGATAAGTCTGAACCAGGTATTTGAGCTGGAAGAAAGCAGTGCAAGTAGTACAATAGTTGGAACAGTACTTGCAACAGACAGTGATGCTGGTACTAGTTTGCAAAATTGGACAATAGTTTCGGGTAATGCTGGAAATGCCTTTATAATCAATCCCACAACAGGTGTTTTAAGTGTTCTTACACAGGCTTCATTGCAGTATGAAATGATTCAGGCATTTAATTTGAACTTGTCTGTTAGCGATGGTTTGAATATCAGTAATAATCAGATTGTTAAGATAAATCTTAGGGAAATTTCAAAGCCAACAATTGTACTGGGACCTTCACCTTCGGTTTGTAAAGGAATTGCTTCAATTAATTTGACATATTTAGCTACAACCGGGTCGCCTGATAGTTATAGTATTACATGGAATGCTGCTGCAACACTTGCCGGATTCAGCGCAGTATCAAATGCAGCCTTAAGCTTATCATCAATCAATATTCCGATCCCTTCTCAAGCAGCAGCTACCACGTATTCAGGTAGTATAATTGTCAAAAATTCTTTTAAAAGCAGTGTTTCTTATCCTATTGAAATCGGGATCAATGCCATACCCTCACTTGTCCTTGGCGAGATGCCATCGGTATGCAAAGGAACTCTTAAAGCTGACATTTCATTCACATCGATTGTTGCAGATCCAACTAGTTACAGCATGAACTGGGATCAAACGGCATTGTCTGCAGGTTTTGTTAATGTAGATGCCGGCACAAAATTCCCTACAGGTTCTTTTGCTATAAATATACCTCCAGATGCTCCAGCGGCAGTATATAATGGTACCTTAACTTTTAAAAACAGCACTTGCCCTTCACTAGCTTACCCTATTAAAATCACCATTAACGATCTTCCGGAAGCGCCACAAATCAGTGGTTTGAAAGAAGTTTATGTAAATAAAACAATTCAGCTTTCCTCTCTGGTTAAAGGTGGTGTATGGAGTAGCAGCAATACTTCAATAGCATCTGTTGATCCTGTCTCGGGTCTGGTTTCAGGAAAAATAAATGGAAAAGTAAACATTAGCTATACGGTAAAAAACAGCAATTCTTGCAGCATTACTTCAGTGTTTGAAATTTTAGTAAGTACAGATAATTCTGTAATTAGTTTAAGCTGGGTTCCATTACAGGTTTACGGTAACAGCGTTTTGGGTACTCTGGTTGGTACCCTTAATGCCAGCTCCAATAATTCAGCAGCTGTTTATACATTCAGTCTTGTTTCCGGGACTGGAAGTACAGACAATTCACTATTTGTAATAACAGGTAATGAAATTCGGATTGCCCAGCTCTTTAATATCATTCAGGATAAATCGTTTAGTATAAGGGTAAGGGCTACAGACCAAAATGGAGTTTCAG
>CAYJAM010000416.1:0-2751 GCA_964367725.1 uncultured Sphingobacterium sp.
GGGGGGGGGGGGGGGGGGGGGGGGGGGGGGGGGGGGGGGGGGGGGGGGCTGGGGGTTGGGGGGGGGGTGAGGCGCCGGGACTGGATGCGTCGGTTCTGCGGGCGATGACGCAGACGTCTAGACCTTGGTCTTGCAGACTGGCTAGAAAGGCCTTCTCGTGCTCGATTCCCTTTTTGGCGAGAATCATCAGTGATTCATCTGTCTCGTCTGGTTTATAGACGCCGGGATTCTCGCGGTGGTAGCGGTCCATCCACGTGATGAAGTCTGATTCCATGAAGTGAATCAGATCGGAGGGGGTGTACTGGGGGATGGGTTGCATTGGGGTTTAGGTTAGAGGTTCGGTAAGAGCTGCTGGAGGTTCTTCTATTTACCCAGTTGGGGGTGGGGGCGGTTGGGAGAGATTGAACTAATTGGGGCTGAAATGCGTATTAGGAGTAGGGGGCAAGCAAGACTGCTAAGACCAAATGCGAAAAAGCAATATAAGCAGCCAATTTACACGCGTTAAGCAGCTAGCTGCTGGTTCAACAAATAGATAAATTAGCGAATGCTAATCTGGGTATCACATAACCATCACATAAAAGCATTAGTTAGAAAAGCGCCTATTTATAATGCTTTCCTGGCTTCTTCACCTCATTTACGGGGTACCCAAAGTGCTTTACCATCACATAAAACCCACGGAGTTCGACAGCCCGTTATGCCTGGTGACCACCAAATGCAAATACTGCTCAAAGAACTGCTAAGGTTGATACTCAAGCTCTGGAGATGTTTTTCTAACTCAGCGTCTCTAGCTTTTTGTGTTCTAGCATCGCCGCCAACTCCGCTTCGGTCGGCAGCACGGTCTGGTATTTAGAAGCAAACAGTTGCTGGCTTTCGCGCAGCACTGAGTAGTGGACGACGGTTTCGTCCTTGTCTGAGCAGAGAATGATCCCCAGCGTGGGGTTATCGTCCGCGCTGCGTTTCAAATCGTCGAACATGCGCACATACATGTCCATCTGACCGATGTCCTGATGGGTGAGCTTAGAAGTCTTCAGGTCAATTACGACGAAGCACTTGAGTAGGTAGTTGTAGAACACTAGATCGAGGTAAAAGTGCGAGGTTTCGGTGCTGATGCGCATCTGCCGGGCAACAAAAGAAAAACCCTTGCCCAGTTCGAGCAGGAATTTCTGCAAGTGAGTGATGAGGTTGCCTTCCAGCACGCTCTCCTGTCCGGCGAGGTCTTCGGGTACATCAAGGAATTCCAGAACATAGGGGTCTTTAATGAAATCTGCCATGCTGGGCAGTCCGCCGCCAGGCAGGACTTCATGCAGCGTGGACACATCGGCCTGCGGCTTGCCTTGGGTGGAGAGCAGGCGGCGGTAGTAGCCGCTTTTGATGTTGCGTTCCAGTAGGCGCGAACTCCAGCCTTGTTCGGCAGCCTCGCGCAGGTAATAGCTGCGTTCATCCACGTGTTCCAGCCGCATGATGAGCCGGATATGCGTCCACGCAAGATTCCCTACGCAGTGCGTAGAGAATTGCTCAAAGCCTGGGAACGTCAAATAGAACTGACGGAAGTTCCACAGGTTGGCCACTGAAAAGCCCTTGCCGAAACTCTCGCCCAGGTAGCGGGAGAGATTGACAATAAGCGCTTCGCCATAGCTTGCACGCGCAGCGCCCTGCTGTTCTTCCTCCACGATGCGCTGCCCCATGCGCCAGTAGGTTTCGACCATGACCGCATTTACAGCGCGGTAAGCAGCAGAGCGACCGGTATGGAGGATTTGAGCGATGTCGGCAAAAAATTGCTGCTCGTCCAGTTTCTTGGCACCAATGTTGTCGTTCTGAGCCATCGTTTCCTTTTCTCGGCGTGACAGATTACCAATTATATAGCCATGACCAATACTATTTCTGATACGTTCCAAGCTTGCCGTATTTGCTAACAAACTAAGCTTCAAGCCGCCTCAAGTGCTTTGGTATTTGATCGAAAGCTATCTCAGCCAGGAAACTCAGTCAGTATCAAGTAGCGAAAAAAAGCTTGCTCGGCGATAGACAAAAGAAATTGTCCTCGCAGCCTCAATTAATCTTCAACCCCAGCACATCTGACTATATATAGTCAAAGCCTAGATCGGCTGAAGATATAGACAAGGCGGGCCAGGAAGTGTCGCAAGCCAAAGGCAAAGTGAATATTCATCTGCGCTTAGACAAAGAAACAACCGACTCACCGGACTTTCTCACAATCACCCTGCCACCAGGAGAAGTGGCAAGCACCGGCGAGTATCTCAGTTCAGTTTGCAAACATTTATTTGGCCAAACAGATGGTGGTGAAGTAGTCGTCACCAACCGCACATCAGAAATGGACGCAGCCATGGCCAAAGCCAGAGCCTCGGCGAACAAGCCGAAGGCGGTTTCACCAACAAAGTGCTGCAGCACAAATAAATGCTACGAGCCTGTTTGAAGCGAACAGAAGTGAAAGGCCCTGCACCCAATCAAATACATTCAAAGCTACCAAACTCAAACTTTCGATTGTGAGTTCGCCACAACTCTCTACCTCCATACAAGACTGCTGGTTGGGTGCCGCGATACTCCCAAGATGCTCTCGACCAGATGCCAGCTCTTTCGACAGACAGCTCCAGCAGAGCATAATCTTTTCCCTGCAACCGACCAAGATATCTGCGCAGCTGGAATGACGTCATTTTGTCGGTGCGAAAGGAATTTGAGAAGATTCCTTTGTCGTCAAGGCTACCTGTACGCTTTGCTCCGGCCATCACGGCAATTTTG
>CAYJAM010000417.1:0-2747 GCA_964367725.1 uncultured Sphingobacterium sp.
AGGATCGGCATATATTAAAATTTAAATTTTTTGTTCTGAAAATATTTACTAATTTTATGAGCATAAATTTACTAACAATTTTAGTATTTCCAAATTTATTTTAAAATGTCAAACATTTCTTCAAATCTGAAGTACCTCCGCAAGAAAAAAGGGCTTACACAGCAGCAATTTGCTGACACTCTGGAAATCAAACGCTCCCTGGTAGGAGCTTATGAAGAGGATCGGGCCGAGCCTAAATATGAATTACTAAAAAAATTCGCGGAATTCTATGAGCTTTCGATGGATGAACTCATTAATGATCGTATTGATGACCGCTGGAAACCTAAACCAAAAGGGGATCCCGCAAATATCAGAGTACTGAGTATTTCTGTAGACAGCCAGGACCGGGAAAATATCGAACTTGTTCCTGTAAAAGCAAGTGCAGGTTATTTAAATGGCTATGGAGATCCTGAATACATCAGTGAATTACCAAAATTCCATTTACCAATGTTTCGTCAGGGGACTTACCGTGCATTTGAAATCAAGGGCGATTCTATGCTTCCTCTTCAATCGGGAACAATTGTGGTTGGAGAATATCTAAGCAACTGGAATGATGTGAAACCTGGTGATACTTATGTGGTAATAAGCAAAAATGACGGCATAGTATATAAAAGAATAGGAAACAGGGTAAAAGAGAATAAGACTTTAAAGCTTATTTCTGATAATCCGGTGTATGAACCCTATTCAATTCAGGCGGATGAATTACTTGAAATATGGAAGGCGAAAGCCTTTATCAGTACTCATTTTCCTGAACCTGCCCCTGAACCGACGCTTGAGACCCTGACCAACATGGTCTCGCAAATGCAGAAATCAATCTCAAACCTTGATAAAAACCGGAATTAACATATTTTAACATTTGCTTTTTAAACTATCTGTCAATAATATCATCTATCTGATTAAATAAACACATATAGATATGAAGAAGTTATTGATTATTACAGCCCTATTTATCGGAGTTATAAGTACAGGCTTTGCTCAGGATAGCATACAAAGAAAAAGACCAGCAGGACCTGGTCCACACGGACAACGCTTTGCTAAGGAAATGAAAACTCCTGAAGAGCGCGCAAAAATGAGTGCCGATGCTTTGGAAAAGAGACTAAACCTTAGTCAGGAGCAGAAAGATAAAGTTTATGCACTGAACCTCGAACGTGCTCAGAAAATGGAAAAACTTCATAAATCTGAAATGGATCAGAGAAAATCTCAGATGGAAAAGCGCAAAGAGATCATGATGGAGTCTGAAAAGAAAATGAATAAGATTCTAAACGAGGAGCAACAAAAAGCGATGGAAGAAATGAAGCAAAAAGCTAAGGAAAGAATGAAGCAAAGGTCAGAACACAGACCTGGAATGAGAAAAGGTTGATAATTCCATCATTCATTTCTAATAAAAGCGGCCCATTTCAGGCCGCTTTTATTATTTTTAACAAAAAAAATTGTGACAGACATCAATACTTTCATTTCAGAAAGTTTGCAGCAGCGTATTAAAAGCCATTCCCTGCGCACTTTAAAACCCGAGAATTCGCTGGTTGACTTTTGTTCGAACGATTACTTGGGTTTTTCACGATCAAAGGAACTAAGAGTGCTATTTGAAGATGAATTAAGGAATTATCCTGAATATCGATTGGGTTCAGGTGGTTCAAGACTACTAAGCGGTAATCATAGCTTTACTGAAAGTCTTGAAAATAAGATTGCTATTTTTCATGATGCAGAAAGTGCACTGATTTATAATTCAGGTTTTGATGCTAACATTGGTCTGTTTGCATCACTTCCCCAGCGGGGTGATACTATTATTTCAGATGAATTTATACATGCATCAATAATCGACGGAATCAGGTTAAGCCATTCAACCCGTTATGTATTCAGGCATAATGACCTCTCCAGTCTGGAACAAAAATTAAACCTGGCTAAAGGAAAGATATTTATAGTTGTTGAAAGTGTGTATTCAATGGATGGAGATGAAGCTCCACTGAAGGAAATAGCAAAACTTGCCAGGAAATTCAATGCAGCACTCATTGTCGATGAGGCCCATGCAGTGGGAATTTTCGGAGAATCCGGCAGAGGTCTGGTAAATGAACTGGGGCTTTGTGAGGAGGTTTTCGCAAGAATAATCACTTTCGGTAAAGCCTTGGGTATTCATGGAGCAGCCATACTGGGGAGTAGCCAGCTAAGATCCTATCTGATCAATTTTTCAAGGGCATTCATTTATACAACAGCAGCACCATTCCTGAACCACCTGGCCATTCAGAGTGCGTATGTTTACCTCAAAAGCCGGGATCATCAAACAGATATTCACCAGCGGATAAAACTATTCAAACAAAGTATAAAATCAGGAACCAAACTGCTGGATAGCAGATCAGCCATCCAGATTATGGTCATTCGCGGTAACGACAAGGCCAGGGAAACAGCCCGGCTAATACAAAAGGAAGGATTTGACGTAAGAGCCATCCTGAGTCCGAGTGTTGCAGAAGGATCAGAACGATTGAGGATATGCCTCCATAATCATAATTCAATGACAGACATCATAAACCTTTGTAAACATTTAAACAACATACTTTGAGCACACGTCCCATTTTTATAACAGGAATAGGAACCGGTGTTGGTAAAACGATCGTTTCTGCCATTCTGGTCCAAAAGCTAAAAGCAGATTACTGGAAACCTATCCAGTCAGGCGATCTTGATAACAGCGATACAGCCCTTGTCAGAAGTCTGGT
>CAYJAM010000418.1:0-2744 GCA_964367725.1 uncultured Sphingobacterium sp.
ACTTAAAGAGATGTCTGTACAGCTTTACAAACAATTAGAAGAGGTAAAAGCCAGTCTTCAGAATCCTTCTTAATTTTATATTCAATAGTTCCCGGTAGGTTCCCGCCTTCGCGGGAATGACAAGGTTGTTGGGGGATTGTGGAGATTCCAGCCTTCGCTGGAATCGCAGATCGCCCATATGATTTTACCTCGAATTAGTTTGTTAAATTAATATTAAACTGCACCGAATCCAGCGGAGGCTGGAATCTCCCTCTCCATCCCAACCGATTTGTCATTCCAGCGAATGCTGGAACCTCCTGATCCTTAAAGAATTTATATCCCTAAAAAATACAGATCTTTTATCTCCCTCATTCAGTTCATTAATCTATTTAAATTCTGATTATTGTCCCGTTAGATTTTTGTCTCCTGTTCTGAACTGAACCAAGGATATCAGAAAGTAGATTATAATAATAACTGGTACTGCTTCAAACTTTAAAAATAATAAGAGGAGCACAGAGGAAATGATCAGAACATAACGAAGCAGATTCTCCTTAAACTTAAGTGATTTAAATTTTAGTGAAATCAATGGTACTTCTGCCACCAGTAGCATGCTCATGACTAAACTGAATATTGCCAGAAACCATTGATTCAGGATAAAACCGGCAAAATAAGTATTGCTATCACCAATAATTAAAGGAAAAGAGGCTATTAAAAGTGCATTCGCAGGTGTAGGAAGACCTATGAAATTCTCGGATTGCCTCGTGTCTATATTAAACTTGGCAAGTCTTAAAGCCGAAAAGACGGCGATTATGAAAGCCGAATAGCCCAGCCATGAGGCTCCAAAATCTATTTGCGGAGAAAGGGCAAAGAGCTGGTAAATTATTACAGAGGGCAAGACGCCAAAACTTACCATATCTGCCAGTGAATCCAATTCTTTGCCGATCTCTGAATAAGCCTTTAATAACCTTGCCAGCATCCCGTCAAAAAAATCAAAAACAGCTGCAATTACTATTGCATAAGATGCCCAGGTCAGATTTCCCTGAAAGGCAAATACAATCCCAAGGCAGCCACTGAACAGGTTCAGACAGGTTACAGAATTTGGGATGTGCTTCTTCATCTGAAATTAAATTTGATTCAACCCGATGCGTTTAATCCAATTGATTGAACATTGCCTTTCAGATCAGGAGTTCATAGAAATCAGGAATTCCTCATTTGTTTTTGTGCCACGCATTTGTGATTGCAAAAACTCCATTGATTCCTGAGAATTCATGTCAGCCAAGTGATTACGCAGGATCCAGATCCTTTGCAATGTATCCTTATCAAGCAACAGATCATCACGACGCGTACTTGAAGCGGTAAGGTCGATTGCAGGGAAAATACGTTTGTTAGATAGTTTCCTGTCTAACTGAAGTTCCATATTACCCGTGCCCTTAAATTCTTCAAAGATCACCTCATCCATTTTAGAACCGGTTTCAGTAAGAGCTGTTGCCAGGATTGTTAATGAACCGCCATCCTCAATGTTTCTTGCTGCACCGAAAAAGCGCTTAGGTTTATGTAATGCATTGGCATCCACACCCCCGGAAAGTATTTTACCTGAAGCAGGAGCTACAGTGTTGTATGCTCTTGCCAGACGGGTGATAGAGTCAAGAAGAATAACCACATCATGTCCGCATTCTACCATACGCTTAGCTTTTTCGAGCACAATGTTGGCAATTTTAACATGGCGTTCTGCAGGCTCGTCGAAGGTAGAAGAGACTACCTCGGCACGAACACTTCTGGCCATGTCTGTAACCTCTTCCGGACGCTCATCTATCAGTAAAATGATCAGATATACTTCAGGGTGGTTTTTAGCAATGGCATTCGCCACATCCTTAAGAAGCATGGTTTTACCTGTTTTAGGCTGTGCCACGATCAACCCACGTTGTCCTTTACCTATTGGCGTAAACAAATCAATGATTCGTGTGGAGTGATTAGCTGTATCTACAAACAGATTGAGTTTTTCAGTTGGAAATAATGGGGTAAGGTAATCAAATGGTACTCTATCGCGTACTTCTGCCGGAATACGACCATTAATGGCCTCAACCCTTACTAAAGGAAAGTATTTTTCACCTTCCTTCGGCGGACGGATGCTGCCTCTCACGGTATCCCCGGTTTTAAGTCCGAAAAGTTTTATTTGCGATTGCGAAACATAAATATCATCAGGTGATGAGAGATAATTATAGTCAGATGATCTTAAAAAACCATAACCATCCGGCATGATTTCTAAAATCCCCTCATTGACAATAACATTATCAAAATCCATATTGATTACAGGAGCTTCCTGGCTTCTTGGGCTTTGATTTGGATTTTGGTTTTGCCTGCGTTCAAATTTTCTTGGCTCTGCCTGTTCGGCCGGTTTAACCTCTTTGCCATCCTGTAATGTTTCAGCAGGGCTTTCAGAATCACTTAGATTTTGAACAGGATCAGTTGCGGGAATATCATCATCCTCAGGAAAATCAAATGTGCGGGTGTTATCTAGCGGAACTTCCTTATGTTGTTTGCTTTCAACTACAGGTTTAGAGCTGCGAAGACGTTTTCTTGGTTTTCCACCCAAGTCGGAAGATTCAGCTGCATCAACACGCTCTTTTACTGCTTCATTATTTTCGGTCGCAGGGGAGGTTTCTGCAAATTCAAGAATCTTGGATATCAGATCCTGTTTACGTAGGGTATCAGTATCCTGAACACCTAAGGTTTGAGCAATTTCACGTAGCTCAGAAACGAGCTTA
>CAYJAM010000419.1:0-2739 GCA_964367725.1 uncultured Sphingobacterium sp.
GGTAAGTTTCTTAGCCCAGTTTACCATTAGGGTGTTGAAGTCCAGAATGTTTACCAAACCATCACAGTTTACGTCGGCAATGTTTACACCTTTACATCGGTCTGGTTTTGGTTTAGTCAAATCAATCGTGGTCTTCTTGGCCCAGTTCACCATTAGCAAGTTAAAGTCGAAAAGATTTACAGTTCCCTTGTCGTCAATGTCCGATCGGTACAAACCTGTATAGTCGCCATTTAGCTGATTTTGTGGACCGGTTTGAGAAGAGTAGGCCGAATCAGAAACTATTTGTCCCGGAGTTGTAGGCAGTGTTGCCCCAGAAACTACGAACCCGCCTCCTCCTCCACCACCTCCTCCACTTGGAACAGGCGCTACATAGCGGTCAGCAGTTTTTACCCAGGTTGTTTTCACACAAGCATTTGGGTCAATACAAGCAAACTTTATCCAACCCCCCTGTTCTCCCCCACACCAAGCGTAACCCTCGAACTTTCCTACCCCTGTTCCCGCTCCACCACTTGTTTCTGCAGTCTCGGTTAAAATGGAAACTCCGTAACTTGTAGGTGCAAAATTAATCCAACCACACACGCTACTCCAAGCGTAACCTGACAAGGCCCCAGTTGTCTGGTTTACTACCACACCTTGACCAGTTGGTTTCAGGTTTATCCACCCCATGCCGTTACCCCACACATGTCCAGAAACTCCCAGTGAGTCATCAATAGAAACTGCGTTTACACCAGCACCCGTTGTAGGTCGCCAGTTCATTATTCCAGATGTACCCACCAGACAAGCCGAATCTTTACACACCAATGACTGTGCGGTGTGTGTTGTTGAGGTTGCCAAAATTGTTCCCGTCAAAGCCGAAGCACTACTTACCACAAACCCACTCACAACCAATAAATTTACCACACCAATAATTTTGCTAATGTGAAAAGACTTTTTCATACTTAATTACAAGTATACATGAAAGTAAATTCTTAGACAAACCAGAAATATAAATACGGGGAAAACTTGAAACTATTCAGCAATACAAGTAGCCTTGGTAGTCAGTCCCGGAGTTTGCATGCGCACCCCTGTCGAGTCTTCACAGTAGGCCTTGTCACCTTTGACAATTGTTACTGACCAGGCGTCGACCGCCAGACTTCCCGTTGCAGTTGCAAACACACAAGAAATATTTTCTACATCGGGACCAGAAAGAACAGCTGTTGCCTCTGGTGACTTTATAAAGGTATTGCCCGAGAAACATTCCCTTTCACCACCAACTTTTCCAATAACTCCAAAATTTCCATTTTGGGATTTGTATTTTTGTGCAATTTCTTGCAGTTGCGAAAGTTCACTTCTTACTGGGTTGGAGTTATAAAAAAAGAAGTAGTAAATTGCAGCAGCCAATACTACAAAAATTAGAATTATATTTAAATGTTTTTTCATATTATTCTAAAGTTTACCACAAAAAAACCACCTATTTCTAGATGGTTTTTTTATTATGGCCTACGATTGTGGAGTTTCTGGAGTTGGTTCGGGTGTCGGTTCTGGTTCCGGAGTTGGTTCAGGTTCTGGTTGAGGTTCTTCGGTTGGAGTTTCAGGGGTTGGTTCTGGAGTAGGTGTTGGTGTCGGATTATTGTTTCCGGAGTTACTTGAATTGTTAGAATTATTTGCTGCGTTGTTGATTAAATTATCCAATTGTTCTTTTGTCAAACAAGTCTTCTCGCCGTTATCATTGGCTACACACAATTTCTTAGTTTCAACTTCGGCTACGAATATTTTAGCAATTCCGTTAGCCGCATCTGCCATCCACGCCTTCACCGCTTCTACAATCTTTCCAACGAAGGTTAGGTCGGTTGTTGTGGTGGTTGTAGTTGAAGTAACTTCTACTGTACAAGAATAATTTATTCCTTCAATTCCGTTTATAGCAACTCCGCTTGATGAAGTTGCAATTGAAGTAATTAATCCTCCATTCATACTTGCACCAACAAGTGAGTTAGCATCACAAGCAACTTGTGAAGTCTCTACATTTACTACTGTGTTAGTTGAAGTTGTACCCAGACTTGATGTAGCTGATACCTCTTTCAACTCTGCCAAGAATTTATTTACTTGACCCATGTTAGTTCCAAGTGCTTTCAACTTGTCGTCAACCGAGATGGTAGACGAAGCTGTAATTTCTTCGATAGCAATTGCTTGTTGTGCAGATGAAGAGAAAATCTTAGAATTTAGTTCTTGAATTGCCTTGATAGTATATGGAACCAGTTCAGAATAATTTAGTCCAAGGAATGTAGAAGTTGCATTTACATCTCCCACCACTGCATTTGGTATTACTTGTAATACTTCTTGGGCAATAAGACCGTTGTGTATCCTTCCATTGTCAGATCCGTCTTTCCAAGTATAGGTTACCGGGCGAAGTGCAGAGATTTTATCTAGTGCAGAACCTTCTAGATCTAAAATATTTTCCTTCAATCTTGCATCCGAAGTATTAATGACACCATTAGTTGCGAACACTTCTGTCCAACGGAATGAACCTGTACCAAGTGAAAGAGTGTTGTTTGTAGATGGTCTTGCTACACCGTCTGATTGAATTACAAGTCCATTTCCATCACCTTCATTGGTTGCTCCACCATATATATTCACATCATCGGTAGAAGTTATTGCAGTTCGGTTTGTAAACCTAGATACCCATCCTCTTAATCCTGAAACATTGTCACGAAGTCCTATAATTGCATTCCCACCAGCGATAGAAAGATTTTCTGTTGGGGT
>CAYJAM010000420.1:0-2733 GCA_964367725.1 uncultured Sphingobacterium sp.
CCCCAAAACCCCAAAACCCCAAAACCCCAAAACCCCAATTCAATAATTTGAAATCGGCATTTAACGATTAACTTTTAAGAATATAAATTGCCATTTTCATTCATTGATGAAACCTTATACAAATCCAGCGAGTAGTGGGAAAATCACTCCCAATCTTCTCGCCTAGCCAGAAAAATCTTCCATTGCAAGTTAAAATTCATTCATGAAGCCTCCTAAAGTAAGTCTAACTAAGACTAGGACATAATTTAAGAAAAGATCACTTCTATTGAAGGAGAAGTCACATACAAAAGGTATTCTTTAGGAAAGTTCTTAGGAAAGGTATGTTTCGATTAACCTCAGGGAGGATTCGCCAAATGCTATGAGGCAACAGATCTCGAATCAAATTCGAGTTGAATTCTTGCAGCTAAGATTGTACAAAAGTCTTCGCTCACTAAATCTTGAGCTAAGTAAAAGGTATGTTGAGTCTCATGTTTAGTTGATGTCCGAAATTAAGATTCATAAGTCTATGAGGCACAATGGTATCGTTGATTTCAAGACTTACTTTGAAGATTAAGATAATGTTTACATCATGCTTGAGCTTTGCTAAAATCTTTCGCTTAATGATATGGTTAAGAGGAGGAAGTGATTAAGTGATGTTGAAGCAAAGTATTATCTTGCTCAAGTTGTTGAAGCGACAAAGTATATGCATTCACAAAAAGTAATTCATTGAGATCTGAAACTCGGAAACTTATTCCTCAATGACTAAATGAAAGTGAAGGTGGGTGATTTTGGACTTGCTACTTGAATCATGTTTGATGGAGAATGAAAACGTACAATTTGTGGAACTCCAAATTACATTGCTCCTGAGGTATTGAGTAGTAGATCAGGCCATTCATACGAGGTTGACATTTGGAGTATTGGAGTTATACTCTACACTTTACTTGTTGGCTGACCTCCTTTCGAAACCTCAAATGTAAAGAGTACCTACAAATGAATCAAACTCAACTAGTATTCTTTTCCTGAACACACCTAAATCAATCCCCTTGGGAGAGATCTGATTCACTTGATTCTTAAGCCAGATCCAAAATCTAGACTTGGACTAGATCAAATTATGAATCATGAATTTTTGACAAAGTTTGAAATCCCAATTTAGCTACCTTCCTCAACTGTTGCCTGTCCTCCTTCTTAGGCATTTCTTGATCAGTATCACTCGTTTACACCATTAAATGCATTAGATTTCTAAAGTACTTAGTCTGTTTGATCTCCAGACCTAGCTTCTTAAAAAGATGCTTTGAATGAGAAGATACCAACAGATCGTAAGCAAACAGTCAGCACTAATCGGCAATCAATCGTAGGAGAGAAAGTCAACATGCTGCATTCTGAAAGATACCTGTAATATAAGAAATGCTAAAGTGCATCGAAAACTCCAGCTGAGGAGTATAAGCCATGAGCAAGTATTCTGTAAAAGAGAAACTCTGAGGAGGAAGAAGACAACTATCAAAGAACAACTACCAATTTAAAATGAACAAACACTGAAAAGAATCTTGCATCTCCTCAAGAATTTTATGCACAAAAGAAATTCGACTAGCCTCCCACTTCTCATCTTCAGACCTATCGGCAGACATCCTCTTAAGCAAAGCAAACTGCTTTGTCAACTTTAAGGACTGTTGATTGAATTGATACTGGAACTCATAGAATTGCATCAGCTTAACATAGCTTAAAAACTACCTAAGAAATCAAGCCAGCATAACTATAAAGCTCAAGTCAGGTGTCTGTAAAAGTTGAATATGCATCTCTATTGGGAGCTGAAAAATACTCTAAAACTCTCATATCCAAGTGGGTAGACTATTCCTCAAAATATGGGATAGGATTTAAGCTATCAAATGGATCTTATGGAGTGCTATTTAATGACTCGACAAAGCTTATTCTCAACTCAAATTGCTTTGATTTTGTGTATATTAGAAGAGAGAACTACTCGAAAGAAAGTTTTGAAAACTTAGTTTCTCACCACTCTTTCATTAACTACCCCTAAGACTTGAAAAAGAAAGTTGTTCTTATTCAACACTTTAAAGGATACTTGGATGGCGCAAAATTTGAACCAGCTCTTGACCCTCCATTCCCTCCAGTAAATTCTTAGCTGGACAAAGAAGATAAGCCTTACTACGATCTCTTTTTGAAAAAGTGGAAACGAGCAAAGAAAGCCATCCTGTTTCGTCTTTCAAATAAAGTCATCTAAGTTTGTTACTAAGACACTTCCGAACTCATTTTGGCTTCAGGGTCTGGAAGTGTTACTTTCATCACTGCAAGGAAGGAGATCAAAACAACTCCCCTCTACAGCGATCTGGAAAAGCAAGATCCTTCTTTGTTCAAAAGACTTAACTATGCCAAGGAAATCCTTTTGAACATGATTCATCCTGAAAATGAAGAAAAGGGAGGTGTGACCAATAAGGAAAATCCAGAAAGAGTAATTCACGAACTCAAAACTGACTGAGTTCGACCCTCAACGTCTAAAATGTCAAAGTACAATGCCCTTGAGAGTGGGCTGACTAAGTAGCTTGAGCCAGAGCTAGCAGCGACTATTAAAAGCAATGCTTTGAAGTATCACAACTCCCAGCATAGAAAGAGCGAAATACTAGACGAAGTAGATGAACGAGACTCTGATTACTGAGGACAAACTAACATAAAAACACAACGAAACTACTAATAATTTATTGAAAAGGGGTTTTGGGGTTTTGGGGTTTTGGGGTTTTGGGG
>CAYJAM010000421.1:0-2729 GCA_964367725.1 uncultured Sphingobacterium sp.
TCGATCGAAACGAATTTGTCATTGCGAGCGCAGCGAAGCAATCTCTAATTTCAATTGGATCCTTAATATGAGATTGCTTCGTCGTGCCTCCTCGCAATGACAGTAATCGTGCCTCCCTGCCCGTCCGGTCAGGTGCGCTCGCAATGACAGGTGCGAATTTCGCTTTCCGCTTTCGCCTTTCAGCTTATAAATTCATTTCTTCTCAACCACCCTTAAAACTTATAACCTACAACTTATAACCTACAACTTACTTAATCTCGTAAGCAACAACCGTGTTCCTAAAAAACGTAGGCACATAAACAGTCTTCGTTTCAGGGTCAAAGCCGATATCGGCAGTGCTTCTTTTCTCTGCCCGGGTGTCCATCAGCAGATGCTTGGTGCCATCGGCTTTTATATACCATAGTGCTCCTTCCCAGCAGGAAACAATAAATTCATTCCCCTGAACATTTTCAATACCATCTGTTCCGCCTTCCATGCCATCAACGATCAGGGTTAATGTCTTATCTGCATTCATTTTATAGAAACCGCCATCATCTAAGAGATAAATTTCATTCTCATGGGCAAGTACTCCATTGGGTCTTTTTAGATTTTCTAAAACGAGTTCCACCTTCTCATTCTCAACTTTATATAATTTTTTGCTTAGCATTTCGGTCACATAAATCACACCCTTTGAGTCAATGCTGATATCATTCAAACCGGTAGCACCTTCAATTGGAATTGATTTTTCGATTTTACCAGCAGCGATATCGATCACAACGATATTCCCTAAATCGGCAACGTATAATTTACCATTGAACATACCCATGCCTTTTGGTCCTTGTAAACCGCTCACCCATTCGGCCGCGATTACTTTGCCATCCAGACCAACTTTGCCTATCGAACCTTTACCATCAGCTTTCCATGGTTCTGTGCCATCAATATTACTCACATATAAAACCTGTGCGGCTTTATCAAATAATACTGATTCAGGAACCTTTAGGGTGCTGTCGCTTTCCCATTTAAGGACCAGTTCAGGGGTTTTTGCAGAATCTGCCTGCTCAGTAGTTTTTTTATCACTTGAACCTCCGCAGGCTGACAGGAAGAGTACTCCCAAAAATAATATTAGTTTCATAGTTTTGATTTTGATTAAATTTAAAGGTACAAAACAGATTATTGGCTTACAAATTGGCAAGGGATTATTTGGGGCCGGTCTGGTCACCTTGTATATCTGCTTAAAAATCTACATATTTAAAATAAACCTGAGCCCTTTGCAAACCTTGAGGCATTCACTGCACGTATATACCGAAACGCTGATTATTAGAAAATGAGGTATAAAATCACAAATCTGGTCTTCCTTTTGGCCTTATTGTATTTTACTGATGTGAACGGACAAAGTCCGGTCATCAGCTCTTTTTCTCCAAAATCGGGTTCAGCGGGAACCTTGGTTACAATAGAAGGTTCTGCACTGGGCCAAGTAAACTCCGTCAGCATCGGAGCGAAACAGGCATTGATCATTTCTCTTTCGGCAAACTCGCTCACAGCATATGTTATGCCGGGTACTACTAACGGAACGGTTACTGTGAGTACAGTATTGGGTACTGCGACTAGTTCAGAAAGTTTTACAATAAGTACCAGTTTGTTTCCCAATACCCAGCAAGGGAATAAACTGCTTGGAACGGGCAATGTTGGCCCGGCTGAATCGGGGCGGTCGGTTGCGATCAGTGCCGACGGGAATACGGCGATTGCAGGAGCGCCGGATGATAATTCCCGCCAGGGTGCCGCCTGGATTTATGTCAGGAATGGAAATTCATGGACGCAAGAGGCCAAACTGGTCGGAACAGGAAATGTTGGTCCGGCGCAACAGGGCCGGGCTGTGGCAATCAGCGCGGATGGAAATACGGTAATTATTGGTGGTTATTTTGACAGCGGTGGTATTGGGGCTGCCTGGATCTTTACCCGAAAAAATAATGTTTGGACGCAACAGGGTGAAAAGCTGGTTGGAACTGGTTATGATAGTTTCATTCTGCCTGTCAATATGGGCTATTCTGTTGGGATGAGTGCTGATGGGAATACCGTTATCCTGGGGGCACCTTATGATACTTACCCTCGTGGTGCGGCATGGATCTTTCATCGGAATGGTAATTTATGGACTCAGAAGGGTGAGAAATTAGTTGATGAAAATAGTCCCTCCGGGGGGCAGGGAATTTCTGTGGGACTGAGTGCAGATGGGAATACGGCAATTGTTGGTGCACCGCTGGACAATAATCAGCAGGGTGCAGCTTTTCTCTATTTCAAAAGTGGTACGGAATGGGATAAGCAGGCTAAAAAGCTGGATGTTTCCTCCTATCCGGGTACGAAATGGCAGGGAATCTCTGTTGCATTGAATGCCGATGGAAGCAATGCTATTATCGGAGCTTATGTAGCCGACAATGCCAGAGGTGCTGCCTGGGTATTTGCCAAAAATGGATCTGAATGGGCTGTTAAAGGCAATAAAATGGCAGGAACTGTAAGTTCAGACAATGCTGCTCAGGGCTGGTCGGTTTCAATGAGTGCTGATGGTAATACGGTGTTGATCGGTGCAAAAGCAGATAACTGGACCAATGGTGCTGCCTGGCTTTTCACCTGGTCGGGGAATTCCTGGGAACAAAGAGGACCGAAATTAACAGGTATCGGCAATGTTGGTGTTGCAAATCAGGGGCAGTCGCTCGCATTAAGTGCAGATGGCGCAACTGCAATTATAGGTGGTAATC
>CAYJAM010000422.1:0-2727 GCA_964367725.1 uncultured Sphingobacterium sp.
TGCCTGAAATATTAAAAAATACCTGCCAATGGCGGGTATTTTTTATTTAAAGATATTCTCTTCGATTATTTACCTTCTGAAGGATTATATTGATAGACCACCTCGTAATTCAGACCTTCCAGATTTGCTGCAATTTGTCCGATCCTGAGATCCCTGGTCTGGGGAGTTGGCTCGCAAACCGAATATCTCTGGCCTTTATAGATAATTGATCTCCCCTGTGCTTTGTCGAACTGTACCGCCATACTGATATGTGTGGGATACAGTAATGCAATCATCGGGAGATTGTATATTTCCTTAACCAGATAGAAGAAGAGGGCTGCACGATCGTCGCAATCGCTATATTTTGAGAACAAGGTTTGTTCGGGCGAAAGACGTTTCTCTTTTCCAAAATTGTTCTCATCCGTCTGGTATAAAAAAGCATATCTGGTAAAGCGCATCAGATAATCAACCCCTTTTTTCTGACTCATTCCTTCAATATTTTTCATCAATATCGGGATCAGGGAGTGGTAGGTTTCGCGGCTTAATGGGATATTGAAATAAGACTCAAAATCAACGCTTGGGTAGTTCTTAAAGATGTTTTCAACTTCAGGGTTTAATTTCACCTGAAAGTGATAGGGCCTGGAACGGTAGCTGAACTGAATTTCCTTTTCATTATAAGATTCCGGCTTGAAATCGGGCATTCGGGTTACCTTATAAGAAAATGAATTCTTAGCCTCAGGAATGTTCACCATGACAGGGTAGACCTTGTCTTTTTCGAAATCAATTTTACCATAATCGTGATAATTAAGGCACATATACTTGAATCCCTCAATGCTAAAAAAGGGTATATCATTAATGTTTTCATCGTTTCTGACGTAGAATATGATCCGGTTATTTCCTATTGACAGCCGGGCATCATATCCTGATTTGCTCAGGAAGAACCATTTGTATAATGTATATCGCTCGTAATTTTCAGCTTTCGGGCTTATTTGCTGAGCGGTTTTACGAATGAGCTGATAATAGATCCAGTCATTTAACTGATGCTTTTCCTTGTAAGCCAGCAATGAATTCAGAACAGATTGATAATTACTCTGATTCAGCTTATTATAAAAATTCTGAATAGCTGTGGCAGTAAGAGGATCAGAAAAGTCGATGTCTGAGCCTGGATCCATTTCGAAATTGAAGGTTCCGCTATAGAATTCAAAGCTGAAATTATTGGCCATAACTCTTCCTGAAGAGACACTCAGGAAGAGAATCAGGAGCAGTTTAAAGCTTATTTTTGCGGCAAAAGAATTCATTTAGCAATTACTTAACATTAAATTTACATAGAAATAATGTTAAATTAATATACTTATTCTTCTTTTTCGAAATTTTTACTCAGTTTTTCAAGCATTTCTTCCGGAATCTTCCTTAGATCTACCACTAAAAAACCATCCAGGCAGTCTGAAAATTTGGGATCAATATTAAAACTAATGAGCTTCGCATTGAGGGCCAGATATTGCCTCAGCAATACAGGAACCTTCATTTGTGAGCTTTCAATCTCTGAGATCAGGCTGTCCAGATTCTTAAGTGATTCATGTGATTCCAGCAGCAGGTCTTTATCAATTTTTGAAAAATCAAGCTTAAATTTTTTGCGGGGTCTGACATATTCTGCCAGTTCATGATCAAAGTGATTTTTATTAATAAAATCAACAATAAGCGATTTGGATAGTTTTGAAAAGTTATTGCTGATACTTACCGGACCTATCAGGTACCGATATTGAGGGTTTTCAATCAGGTACTTTAAAATACCCTTCCAGAGCAGGAACAAGGGAAGTGGTTTTTGCTGGTATTCTTTACGGATCCAGGACCGGCCTAATTCCAGGCTCTGGCCTAAAACCGGATAAAATTCCTCCCTGATTTTAAAAAGTTCATTAAGATAAAAGCCTCTTTTTCCGAAACTGTAAAAGATTTCGTCACCCTTCCCGATCCGATAGGCACCAACTATCATTCTGCTTTCTTTATCCCATATAAAAAGATGATTGTAATAAATATCGTATTCATCTAAATCTGTAGGCTTATTGGTGCCTTCGCCAACTTCCCTGAAAGTTATTTCCCTTAGTCTGCCTATTTCCTGAATGATATTAGGGAGAGCCGAACAAGGGGAAATATAAATCTCATAATTCTTTTCTGTCCAGATCTTATACTCAGCCAGGCTTTCTACCTCTTGCTCAAGTTTCTGACTATCAATGGCCTGAACAATGGCTTTCGGTGTTTTCTTTACCTTGAAAATATTTCGTGGATTAAATATATTCCGTTCGTTTTCTAGCCCGGCCCCCAAAGCATAAGTTTTAGCCCGTAGTAGATCAAGCAATTTTGCAGGGTTTTGCTGATAATTCAGATTAGATGGCAGGATCGCTTTTCCAATTCTAAGCTTGATGGTGTGTCCACGTTTATTAAAAAGCTCCGAAGGTAATTTTGCAGTTCTTAATGTGGGATGGATAAAGCTTAAAAGATTAAACAGAAGTCCGTTATTGCCATGAAAATAAATTGGTACAACCGGCACATTCGCTTTTGCAATTAGTTTTCCGACGACAGGATGCCATTGTTTGTCGGTGATTTGCTGGGCATCAGCTTTAAATGTCGAAACCTCACCTGCCGGAAATATCCCTATTGGCGTGCCTGACCGAAGCAATTCAAGACTTTGTTTGATACCACTAATGCTGGATGAATGTTCAATTGTCTCAAAAGGATTTACAGCGATGAAAT
>CAYJAM010000423.1:0-2724 GCA_964367725.1 uncultured Sphingobacterium sp.
GTTAACAAATCGTCCACTCGCTGAAATGGATGATTTTCCGCACTCCAATACCACACTATATAAATTGGGATATGATGGAAGGGAATTTCATATCCTGGAATTTAATAATACAAACCACTTAAATACGCCGAATTAGTTTTGACTAAAATAAAAGTTTCAGCTGTTAGCTATACAAACTCCAAGCCATTTGTTTATGGGATTATGCATTCCGGCGTATTGGACCAAATAGATCTTAGCTTAGATATTCCTTCAGTTTGTGCTAATAAATTAATTGAAAATCAGGTAGATATAGGACTAGTTCCTGTTGCAGCCTTGCTCCATATCAAAGATTATCAGATCATTTCAAATTATTGTATTGGTGCCAAAGGTAAGGTTGATTCAGTCTTTATTTTTAGCAATAAACCTATTCAGGAAATAAGAACATTACAGCTTGATGCCCAATCCCGAACCTCCAATAACCTGTCAAAAGTATTACTGAAATATCATTGGAAAATTAATCCCGAACTGCTTAATAGTGAATTGGCTGATGCATTTGTTCAGATAGGCGACCGCACTTTCGCAAACAGGGATCATTATCCATACCAGTATGATTTGGCTGCTGAATGGTACAATTTCACAGGCTTACCCTTTGTTTTTGCAGTTTGGGCATCAAATAAGCCTATTCCTGAAGATTTCAAAATTGCTTTTAACGAAGCATTGAAATATGGTCTAGATCACCGGAAAGAGGTAATTGCAGGTTTGCCCAAGGTTGAGAATCTGGATCTGGAGGATTACCTGACAAGGAAGATTGATTTTAATCTTGATGAACAGAAGCTCAACGCATTAGAGAAGTTTCTCGGGTTAATCAGGACACTATAACCTGCTCAAAACAAGTTCAATGGCCTGGTTTATGATTTTCGCGGGATCAGGAGCAAACTTAAACTTTAGCCTGCTCGCCAGTATTGCATTTACGGATAAGGCTTTATGTCCCAGCACCCTTGATAAAGCATAAATACCAGCCGTCTCCATTTCAAGGTTGGTAATCCTATGTGTTCCGGCAGAGAATGATCTGATATCATCTATTAAACCAGGAAAAGAGGCTTGTGCACGTACCTGTCTGCCCTGAGGTGCATAAAAGCCTGGAGCGGTGACCGTTATCCCACGTTCCATACCATTGCCAATAGTTTCAATTAAATGAGAATCTGCGGCAGTGATATATGGCGAAACGCCTTTAAAATGATGAAAATGTGATTTTAGCGCATCCAGAATCATGTGTTCATCACCTGAAAGCTGATGGAGGTAGTATTGCATCAGGGAATCCAAACCTATACCATACTCCGAAACGATAATACTGCCAACCGGAATATCTTCCTGAACTGCACCAGATGTTCCTATACGAATGATATTCAAGCTTTTAAGAGTTGGCTTAACCGTTCTTGTGCCAAAATCAATGTTTACAAGAGCATCAAGCTCATTGAACACAATATCAATATTGTCTGTTCCGATTCCTGTTGAAAGAACGCTAATTCTGCGGGAACCCAGGTAACCGGTATGGCTGATAAATTCCCGCTTGCCTTTCTTTAATTCAATACGATCAAAATGTTTACTCACTTCAGAAACGCGATCCGGGTCCCCAACAGTAATAACTGTATCAGCTATATCTTCAGGCAATAAATTCAAATGGTATACACTTCCATCCGGATTAATTATCAAATCAGACTCTGAAATCTTGTTCATAATGGGTTATAAATTATTGTTGGTCCAATTTATTTAGGGTAGTACTCAATAAATATTTTATCCTGGTAAATATTCAAACGTCAGTATTCTTTGTTCATTGCACCTGATTCCAAATTAGGACTTCCAATCAAACCCTCAACTTTTTCGAGCCTTCCAATCACTTTATTGACTTGTGATTGCCTGATTTCTAAGGAAAATGAACACTTAAGATCAAAATTTTGATTGCTTATCTTAAGATCCTCTTCTTTTACAATTTTCATCACCTCATTCATTTGAGGATGTCCGAACTCTATCCTGAATACCGAATTCACAGTTTTCTCTATGATTTTAGCATTTTTAACGGCCTCAACTGTCGCTGATTTGTAGGCATTGATCAGGCCGGGAACCCCAAGTAATGTTCCGCCAAAATATCTGACGACCACAGCCAGAACATTCGTTAATTCATTGGATAATAATGTATTAAGTATTGGTCTGCCTGCTGTTCCTGATGGTTCGCCGTCGTCATTTAAACGAAATACAGTTCTGTCGGGACTTAAACGCAATGCCCAGCAATGATGTCTCGCTTTAGGATGCTCTGCTTTTAATGCAGTTATAATATCCTTTATGTCATTTTCAGAACTAAGAGGGTAGAGGTATGCAATAAATTTACTGCCCTTATCACGATAAACTCCTTCTGAGTGTTCCTGGATGGTTTTATAAGTATCGTCAAAAAGCATTATTGTGCCAGGCTAAAGACCAAAATTGAAATCAGCGCCAGAACAATTCCGGCATAGTTTAAGCGGCTTAGTTTTTCCCTGAAAATCAGAACACCAACTGCTGATCCAAGCAGGATTACACCAATATTCATTGAAGAAAACACCACAGAAGGTTGATTGCTGAGGCTTTGATGAGCTTTCAAATAGAATACAATATTTCCAAAATTGGCAATTCCCAGAATCCAGCCACAGATTAAATTGGTTATGGTCAATTTTAATCCATTTACCATAATCTGATACAAAAGATATAAAA
>CAYJAM010000424.1:0-2714 GCA_964367725.1 uncultured Sphingobacterium sp.
ATATCCTATGACACGCTTGTTTAAAGAGCTTGGCTGGCGTGTAAGTATTGTTGCAGAATTGATTAAAGTCAATTCATTAATTACTGCGATTGCCGATGAGGTCAGGGTACCGGCTGAATTCCCTGAAATGAGAATTGATGAACATACGGCTATCATTCTCATGTCACATGATTATAAAACGGATAAAAAAAATCTCCCAAAAGTACTGAGAACGAACACTCCATACATTGGCATGCTTGGGCCGAGAGTCCGCTCAGAGAGAATATGGGACGAATTAGAGCAGGAAGGAAGAGTGATAACAGGGGATGAAATGGCGAGAATTTACGCCCCGCTCGGACTCGATATCGGAGCAGTAAACCCAGAAGAAATCGCTCTATCACTGGCTGCAGGAATCAGGGCAGCTTTTTCAGGAAGAGATGGTAGCTTTCTAAGGGACAGAAGATCACCTATCCATCCAAGAAATTAAGAAAAAGATGCGATCAAAAACGCCAAGTGATAAATATGTGATAATTATTCTTGCAGCCGGTCGCTCAGCACGATTAGGAAGTCCGAAGCAACTACTATCTTATCAGGGGAAAAACCTTTTGCAGCATACTATTGATATAGCTTTTGAAAGCGAAATCGGACCGATAATAGTCGTTCTGGGTTCAGGTATTGAAGATATCTCAGCTAAACTCAACACAAATTCTCTGACTATTATTGAAAATCCTTACTGGGAAAATGGGATGGCATCATCAGTTGTTTGTGGTATAAATGCTATGAATAATTTGCATCCTGATACTGAAGCGGCGATTCTGATGGTTTGCGATCAACCATTTGTCAGTGCAAAATTATTGAAAGACCTGATTAAAAAGCAAAAAGATAGTGGGAGCTCTATTGTGGCCAGCAGCTATGAAAATATACATGGTACTCCTGCCCTGTTTCATAAAGAGCATTTCAATGAACTTTCTGCGCTGACCGGGGATAGCGGTGCAAGATCACTGATAAAAAGCTATGCTGAATCAATCGAGGCAATTCCTTTTGATCAAGGCAGTATTGATATTGATACATTAGAGGATTACAGAAATTTACTGAAATAGCGTATTTTTAACCATGCTTATTGATTCATTTGACCGGGTTCATAATTATCTGAGGATCTCTCTTACAGACAATTGCAATTTGCGTTGCTTTTATTGTATGCCTGAGGAAGATTATGAATTTACTCCTCATTCAAGGCTTATGCAGCCTGAAGAAATTGAATCATTAGCTAAACTTTTTGTTGAGAATGGGGTCAATAAGATCAGGCTTACCGGTGGTGAACCACTGGTACGGAAGGATGCCGCAGATATCATTCTTCGTTTGGCAAAACTGCCTGTCAAACTCACGCTGACAACCAATGCAACCCGTCTTCATGATTTTGTAGATGTACTTGAAGAAGCAAAGGTGAGCTCATTAAATATTAGCCTCGATACACTTGATCCTGATAAATTTAACATCATTACCCGCAGGGATAGTTTTAAAAAGGTTATGGATAACATCAATCTGATGATAGCCAGAAACTTTCATGTAAAAGTGAATGTAGTGGTTATGAAAGGTATGAATGACCATGAAATCAATGATTTTGTAGCATGGACTAAGGAGGTGCCAGTTCATGTGCGTTTCATAGAATTCATGCCTTTTGAAGGTAATCGCTGGACGAGCAATCAGGTTTTTACCTGGAAAGAAATGCTGGTTGAAATAAGCAAAAAATATAGTCCGGTTGCGCTACAGGGTGATATCCATGACACGGCAAAAAAATATAGCATTGATGGTCATAAAGGCACCTTTGCAATAATCAGTACGATGAGTTCTCCCTTCTGTGCGGGCTGCAACAGGATGAGGCTTACCGCCGATGGTAAAATGAAAAATTGTCTTTTTTCGCAGGAAGAAACTGATCTGCTTACTGCACTTAGAAAAGGGGAAGATGTATTACCACTCATCAAAGAAAGTATTGCTTCAAAAGCTAAAGAATTGGGAGGGCAGTTCACTAAAGACTTTGAAAAGATCCATACAGAAGATCTTCATAACAGAAGTATGATCAGTATTGGAGGGTAAGCTTGTCGTTTCGATTTCTAATCTTCAATTTTATAGAAATTCATTTGTTTAACAAATTCAACAGGAATGCCGGAAGAATTTATTGATGTTGTTGAGGCGAAAAAATTGATCAGGGAAACTATTAAAAGCCCTGATCCAATAAAAGTTTCTATTTCGGCAGCTGCCGGCTTAATCCTTGCTGAAGACATTTATTCATTAACTGATGTCCCCCCATTTAACCAATCTTCAATGGATGGTTATGCCTTGAACCATGAAGGCTGGAAACATAATAAGACACTTCAAATTGAAGGTTTGGCTCAGGCAGGCCCGGCCGAACAAAGCCCATTAGATGCCGGCAAGGCCTGCAGGATCTTTACCGGAGCTGCAGTCCCTGCGGGTGCGGATACTGTGGTGATGCAGGAAAAAGTTGATATTCAGGACGGCAAACTAAGTATAAAAGACAGTAATCTAATAGCTGGCCAGAATGTAAGAATTCAGGGTTCTGAAGCAAAAAAGGGGGAACTCGCACTTGAAAAGGGATGTTTGCTGAATGCACCAGCAATTGGCTTTATTGCCGGATTGGGTATTCATGAGTTAATGGTACACCCACGACCAACTATTAGCATCATCCTCACAGGCAATGAACTCCAGCAACCCGGATT
>CAYJAM010000425.1:0-2697 GCA_964367725.1 uncultured Sphingobacterium sp.
CTCACCAATGTAAATAACCGCATCTACAGCCAATTTATCGCCTCCAAGTGTTAAGGCCTCTGCGATTGTTGGATAGATTGTTGCCCCATTCATTTCTGCAACACGAACACCAATATCGGTGGCATCATCATGGCCTACCCATGCATTGTCATCAATTTGGTCAATCCATACTGACACAATCTTTACTTGTGGAGTTACCATACCTTCATCTGTTGGTATACCCAGGAATAGTTTAGTCCCAATTACGTCAGCGTGAGAAATTTTAAAATAGATATTAGCAATAAAAGCGACAGTTTTCATTCCCGTTTGTCCACCTGAAATTATTTGAGCTGTTTCGCTTGTGATTGATGGGATTCCATCTTCTCCTAAAACGAATCCAGGTATAATCGTTAAACCGGCAGCAGTGAGCATTGATTGTTTAATAAAGTCTCTGCGGGTATTATTTCTTTTTGATTTCATTTTGAGTTTCTTTAACGTAACTAAATATGTTTATATCAAACATCAAGGAATTTGGTACAAGTAAAATTTGCCTGCCGTTTCGGCTTTTTATCGTCCTTCAGTGACTTGCCGGATTACTCGCAGCCAGTTCAAACCCATAATCTTGTTTATTCGTTGCTTTGAATAACCAAACCGTTGCATCGCTTTAGCCATTTCCGGATAATCGCTTGCATCTTTCATTGGTGGGGGTGGAGCCATACCACCATCGAAATCTGAGCCAAGCGCGACATGATCTTCACCTACAAGGCGTACGCCATAATCAATTGCCTTTACAAACTCATCTGTATTCCATCCTTCCGGAGCTTTTGCATTAGAGACAAATGGCAGAGACTTTGCAACCTCCAGATCCACTTGCTCAATGGTCATCGAAGCACTTGTCATCGGAACTGCTGTTGATGGTACTATTTTGGGAGATGATTCCCCACTCTTTTTCGGTTGGGTGGGCCTGTTAAAGCCGGAACCAAACTGAAGTCCGATCACTCCCCCTTTAGCAGCAAGAGCTTTGGCGCCCTCATCACTGATACATCTTGGTTGATTTACGTAACCTCTGAAACCACCATGGGTATAAAGTACTGGGTGTCGGCTGGTGGCTATTGCTTGCAGAATTGCATCGTCAGAAGCGTGAGCTACATTGATAATCATCCCTAATCGGTTCATTTCTGCTATAACCTCCTTCCCGTGAGGACTCAATCCACCCCATTTACTGATATCGCAGCAGGAATCAATAAAAGTATTAGTAGCATTATGTGCTGTAAGCTGCAAGGATCGCAAACCTAAGCGATACAAAGCCCGCAGTAAATTAAGATCTCCGTCCAGATCAAAACTCCCTTCAAGGTCAAGAAAAGCAGCCATCTTGCCTCGACGATTAATTTGCTCAATTTCAGATGCAGTCCGCGCAAGTTCTATTATATTATTGTTCTTTTCTATTTGGTCTAATGCCAGTTCTATTATCCGGAAAGTGTTCTTGGTTTCGTATCGTCCGGGATAGTACTCCTCAGGTGTATACACAGAGAAGAACATAGCATTAATCCCTCCTTCGCGTGCACGTTGCAGATCGATATGGCCATCTGAATAAAGCTGTCCAATGTCAAGATTCTCTAAAAGCTGTCGTGACATTACATGTATGTGTCCGTCCATCACAAAATCTTTGCGCAAGAGGGGCGAATCCTCCAGACTGTGATTGGCTGAACTTGATAAAATCTGCTTGCCCTTAGCGGTATTTGCAAACACAGATTGAACACTCCCTGCTATTGGCAGTAGTGCTAAACTCTTAAGAATGTCTCTTCTTTTCATTTTTAGTTATTATGATTAATAACTTGGGTTTTCAAGGTATGGTTTTATATTACAGATTCCTGGTAAATGCCGGTGTTTGACAAAAAACTTTGTAGAGTTTTCTAAATTATTTTCGCTTGTATTGGCAATGCTTTCTTGTCCTTTTATCTTTCGCTGATTAAACTATTCAAGAGTTGATAATCGAACGCAGATTCATCTGTTAATGACAATTTACAATAAGTTTTGTTTTCATATAAATTTCGCATCCAAAAAAAAATTGTTTTTAAGTCACAAGTCAGAATATATAATTTTTGTGAGAGCTTAGGAGGCTTGTGTTTCAGCTGTTTTGCTGACTTTATTTAAATACACAATAATTTTATCCATAAATCCCCAAAAAATATTGCACAAGTCATCTGAATTTTAAACATTACTTTGGTATTAAACCTTCGTTTTTATACTCAAAAGACTATTTTTGTTACATGACTGAAAAAAGCGCATTGCTGCATGCAATTATTGAAAATGCGATTGACGGCATCATTACTATTGATGAACGTGGATTAATTGAATCAATCAATCCTTCAGCCTGTGCTTTATTTGGCTACACTATTGAGGAGGTTACCGGAAGGAATGTTTCTATGCTGATGCCTCAGCCAGATAAGAGTCAGCATGACGAATACATTGCACGTTATCAGAGGACCGGTTCTCCCCATATCATTGGTACCGGCAGGGATGTTAAAGGCCTCAAAAAGGATGGAACTTTATTCCCTTTCCGTTTGGCAGTAAGTGAAGTAAAATATTCAGGAAGAACAATTTATACCGGATTTATTCATGACCTGAGCAGAGAAAAAGAAGCTGAGGCACAGATTTTGCACTATGCTTCACAACTCGAAAAATTAGTTGAAGATCGTACAAATTCACTTCAGAAGT
>CAYJAM010000426.1:0-2692 GCA_964367725.1 uncultured Sphingobacterium sp.
CCCCAAAACCCCAAAACCCCAAAACCCCAAAACCCCTTTTCAATAAAAAATGAAAATTATTATCGCTCTGATCTGCCTCTTTGGTTGCACTTTCTCCTGGGATACTACTGTTCAGTACATCATTGCAGAAATTGCTAAGCAAGATCTTGTTTCAAGAAGTAAGGGTGATCTAACATTCTAGACTAGACAGCTTATAACCAAGCTATCAATCTTCTAGGGGAGTTGAGTTAGCTCACTGGTTCTGGGACTAACACATGGCATGATGCTCATGCATGGCCGACTGAAGTGATGGCTCATACTTTTCCTTTAGCTGATCAATGGCACTACCAAATGAACTCATGGTTTGATGGAGTCCCTTCAAAGTCTACTCAAGCTTTTCCAAACTTTAGTCTGCTAGATGAAGTGACATATGCCTTGACGACATGCAACACAAACTCAAACTCAAGGATCAATGATACATTTGGCAAAGCCTTTATGCTTAGGTACGCAATGAATTTGATTGGAGAAATTCACTCACCACTTAACAACATCAACAGATACTCAAACAGCCATCCTGATGGAGATCAAAATGGAAAACTTCATAAAATGAGCTACACAAGTGTCAATCAAGGAATCAGAGGAGCTTTAGGTAATCTTACCGCCATCGCATCTAACTTGCACGAGACATGGGCAACAGCATTCGGATCTTTTGGCAAGATTCCCTATCCCCTCACCAAGCTGAGTGATGTTTAGAAATTTGCAAATGAGATCATTCAGCTATACCCCAGATCTAGCTTAGTAACTGAGCTGAAAGAAACATCTAAAAAGGCTTGGAGTGACCAATCTACTTAGATTGCAAAAGACTACGCTTACACTGTTCAAGAAGGAAGTACTACATCTGCTGATTACAAGACAAAAGCTATGACTCAAATCAAAAGACTGATTGCTCTTTCAGGATACAGAGTTTCAGACAATATTTTAGACTCAATGAGCAAACAAAAACCCCGAGCTTAATTTTAATTTTGTCTAATGATTGACTCAAAATAATCTATCAGGAGGTCTGGATTATTTTCTCTCATAATCTAAATGTCTATCTGAGTATTTTAAGGGACATTATTGTCGATTCACGGCTTCCATTTTATTCTGCAAAGCAAACAATCATGATTCTCATCTCTCTAGATCCCAATAATCTTTTCTGGAATGTCGCCTTTGTTAAAATTACCCTATGCTAACTTCAACTTTTCTAAGTTTGACTAGTATTTGTTAATAAAAGTAGCATTTTTCTCCTTAGCTTTTAATACTAAGATCTTCTTGTTCTTTCTTTCATTGATGTCTTCATCAAACTTGTCATCGTCAGATCTAAACCTTTCTTTTATTGGGTCCATCATCAAGTCGTCTTTCAAATCTTTGTTTGCTTTTGATCGATTATCATATCTTTCCTTTCTCATATTTTTAGATTGTTTCTTATTTTTAAACTCTATATTCTCATCTCCTTCTGATCCTGAATTTCATTCTATTTTAGTCCCATTTCCATAAAAGCTTGATTAAATTACTTTTTGCTGCAACAAAACATTTGATTATTTCAGTTTCCCTTAAAGCTATTTTATTTACTCTTAAATAACTTTCTTATTCATCTTTTACTCATTCATTTCTATATTTATTTGTTCAAGCTCTTTTTAATCGCTTTTATCTTTACCCTTAAACTTGCTTTTTCCTGTCTTTGCTTTAACTGTAGTTTCTATTTCTCATTTTTTAATACCATCGATCTTATCTTCTATCAATTTTTTCTCAACATTTAGAACTTTTATCTGATCATTGATTATTTTGAATTCATCGTGAATAAGAGGTTCTCATTACTTTGCTACTTGCTAGGTTTAATTTTATTCCTCTGTTTTTACCTTTTATTCATTTGACTTTTTCGATGACTGAGATGCTTCAACTTTGATTTTCTTATTCTCCTTTGACTCAAGATTTTGCTTCTGATTTACTTCTCATGAGCTTTATTTACTAGAACCCTATTTTCAGCTTTTTAATTGATTTTTAGAATTCTTGCTTATCTTGTTACTTCTAGCTTTGACATCAGCATTGTATTCCTCGCTAAAATCGTCTTTACTGTTGACTTCATTCTCTTGTTCAGAAGTATCTGAAGATTAAACTACCTTCTTTTATACTTTTCTTCAAGGTTTTACTGCTTTAGTTAAGTCAACAAGTTCTTTAATCCTTCAGACAGACTATTTGCCTTATCTATCGTAAGTTTTTTCTTTTGCTTTTTCCTTTTTTGTTAATTTTTCCTTTCATTTTTCCTTTTGTTCTCATTTCTTAAGCTTTTTCTTTTCAAGTTCTTTTTGATTTTTAATAGCTGGAACTGGCTCGTTGCTCGATTCAGACACTTATACATTTTCTGATGAGCCTTAAGATAATTTACTTGAATGCACATCTGAACTATGAACTTAAACCTGTTCTTCAGACTCCTCGTCATCTAATGCTCCAAAACTACTTTCAAAATCAGATCCATATTTATTTCACTTATAAGATTAGTCCATTTCTAAGGCGAAATGTTTCTCCCTATTTCATTTTGGCGCCTATTTTCTCTTCCCCGCCGCTTACATTAAATGGATTATTAATTTTAATGAGTTAAAGTTCTGAAAGCGAGTCCCTTTCTGAAAAGGAAGAAAAAGGGGTTTTGGGGTTTTGGGGTTTTGGGGTTTTGGGG
>CAYJAM010000427.1:0-2686 GCA_964367725.1 uncultured Sphingobacterium sp.
GCTACCTTCAGTTTGAGGTCCTGATCATAGAAGACGGATCGAAGATTGATGCAAAGGCAATTGTTGATTCATATAGCGAAAAGCTGGATATCAGCTATTATTATAAGGAAAATGCCGGTCAGGGCTTTGCCCGAAATTACGGCTTTGAACGTGCCAAAGGAGATTATTTTGTTGTATTCGATTCAGATTGCCTCATACCAGCAAATTACCTTGAAACGGTTAAAAATTACTTGCTGGAACATCAGCTAGATGCTTACGGCGGTCCGGATGGTGCACACCCATCATTTACCCCTGTTCAAAAAGCCATCAGCTATTCTATGACTTCACCGTTCACTACCGGTGGCATCCGGGGTAACAAAAAGCATATCGGGACTTTTCATCCGAGAAGCTTCAATATGGGTATCTCACGTGAGGTATGGGAAAAGACGGGAGGGTTTATTCTGACCCGTTTGGGGGAGGATATTGAATTTAGCATTCGTATTCAATCTCTGGGCTTTAAAACCGGGCTGATTCCTGATGCGGTGGTTTATCATAAACGGCGTACGGATCTTTTTCAATTTTATAAACAATTACATTTCTTTGGTCGGGCCAGGATTAATATTTACAAACACTTTCCTTCTGAATTGAAGCTGGTGCATTTTTTTCCGGCTTTATTTACTATATTTTTGTTGCTGAGTTTAATTTTTAATCTCTTTGGCAGTTCATTAGCTGAATTATGTAATACCTTGCTGGCTGTTTATATTTTGTTGATATTTTTCCATTCCTGGAAAGTAAACAAATCATCAAAAGTTGCATTTTTGAGTATTGCTGCCTCATTTGTACAATTAACAGCTTATGGACTCGGGTTTATGCAGGATTTTTGGAAGAGAATCATTTTAAGAAAACAATAATATATGGACAAATCATTGTCAGTGAATGAGATATTGGCAGATGCCTGGCAACTGGCCAAAAGTAATATATGGGTTTTGCTGGGCTTCACTGCTGTACAGTTTGCTTTTATTCTGATCATTACCACTATCCTTACAAGTGTGTTTGGAGGTGCCAGTGGGGCAGGTGTATTGATTCAGAATATTATCCTGAGTCTGTTTGATGCCTTTTTTACCGTAGCTTTTTATCAGGTATTCTTTAAACTGATTGATGAAGACACTGATCCTGAATTTCCTGATTTTATTCCCAATCTGGTTAAAGCCGTAAACTTTCTGATTGTCAAGCTCATAATCGGTTTGGTTCTGGTATTTATCATCGCAATAATCAGTTCTGTTTATTTTTATAATAAGCAGGATATTGATACCAGTAACCCATTTAGCTGGGATCTTCTGCCTGTTTTTGCACTCATTGCTATTCCGCTTGTTTTTCTAACAATCAGACTATGTTTCGTGGTTTGCTTTATTGTTGATCAGGAATCGGGTGCTTCAGAATCGATCAGCCAGAGCTGGGCAATTACCAAAGGTCACTTTTGGTTCATAGCACTTCTTTTCCTGGTGATGCTTGGTTTAAACATCCTTGGTGCTATGGCATTATTTGTAGGATTATTATTTACAGTTCCATTTTCCAGCATAATTCTTATCATCGCCTATCGCCATTTGGTAAACATGTATACCGAGGAAGAAGAGATTCTGCTGGATGATGCGGAGGACAAGTATGGGAATTAAATCCTGGCTGGCTAAGCCTTTGGCAGCACTTGCTGTAAGGCAGATCAATAAATGGAAGAATAATCCCATTGCGGCACAGGAGCGTACCTTTGAAGTTCTCATTAGAAAGGCCAGTGCAACTACCTTTGGAAAGGACCATGATTTTGCTTCAATAAAAACATACGATGATTTTAAAAAGCATGTCCCCATTGCTGATTACGAAGATCTGAAGCCTTATATTGACAGGGTTGTTCAGGGGGAACCGGATGTAATGTGGCCGGGAAAACCGATTTATCTTGCGAAAACATCAGGTACAACTTCCGGTGTGAAGTATATCCCGATCTCTAAAGAATCCATGCCTGAACATCTGAATGGGGCTCGCAATGCATTATTCTCTTATATTCATGAAACCGGGAAATCTGATTTTGTCGATGGCAGGATCATTTTTTTGCAGGGGAGCCCGGTACTTGAAAGAAAGAACGGGATTAACTTCGGACGATTATCAGGCATTGTGGCTAATCATGTTCCTGCCTACCTGCAAAAGAACCGTTTGCCATCATACAAAACCAATTGTATTGAAGATTGGGAAGAAAAAGTTGATGCCATAGTGGATGAAACTCTTAAAGAGGATATGCGATTGATCTCCGGAATTCCTCCCTGGGTTCAGATGTATTTCGACAAACTGGGAGCCCGTTCAGGTGGAAAGAAAATAGGTGATATTTTTAAGAATTTCTCACTTTTTGTTTATGGAGGAGTAAATTTTGAACCGTACCGTGCCCGCCTGGAAGAAAGTATTGGACGGAGAGTAGATTCAATAGAGACCTATCCGGCATCAGAGGGCTTTATTGCTTTTCAGGATTCGCAAGAGGAGAGAGGTTTGCTTTTGTTGGTAGACTCCGGTATTTTTTATGAATTCATCCCAGCTGATGAATACTATAATGAAAACCCGGGCCGGATATCCCTCGGGGATGTCGAACTGGATAAGAATTATGCGATCATATTAAATACCAATGCCGGACTCTGGGGCTATAGCATTGGAGATACTGTTAAGTTTG
>CAYJAM010000428.1:0-2685 GCA_964367725.1 uncultured Sphingobacterium sp.
TACTAAGCTCAGCTGAACCTCAGGAAAAGATTAAAGCTTACAATGCTTTATCAGTAATCGATCCTGCAAACAGTTTAAAGTATGAGATACTCAAAAAACCTTAGCATTCAATTTGCGGATGCCGGTACAATTAATCAAAATACTTAATTTAGCTCAAACTTTTCGATTACATGCTCAAACGACTGGCAATTAGAAATTATGCCTTAATTGATAATCTGGATATTTCATTCTCCAAAGAGCTGAATATCATGACAGGTGAGACCGGAGCAGGAAAATCAATTATTCTTGGAGCACTATCCTTAATATTAGGGCAGCGTGCTGAAGGGAAGTACTTTTTCAATCAGCAGAAAAAATGTGTGATCGAAGGGACCTTTGAAGTAAACGGATTTCAGCTTGAGGATTTTTTCACTGAAAACGATCTTGACTATGACCGTGAAACGGTTTTGAGAAGAGAGATTTCCTCAGATGGAAAAACGCGTGCTTTTATCAATGATACCCCAGTCAATTTAGCACTCCTGAAAAAACTTGGAGAAAAACTAATTGATGTGCATTCGCAACATGCTACACTTGAGATTAACGATGAAGAATTTCAGTTACTGGTTATTGATACGGTAGCTGGAAATGAAAGCCTTTTATCAGACTACAGACAAAGCTACAGGGCCTACAGAAATGCACAATCGCGACTTAAAGAATTGATCAGTCTGAGTGAGCAAAACAAAGCAGATCTCGATTATTTCCAGTTTCAGTTTGACGAGCTGGATAAAGCAGGATTAGCCCCGGATGAGCAGGCAGAACTTGAACAGGAACAGAGTGAATTGACTCATGCTGAGGAGATTAAAAGAAGTTTACTTATTTCCATTGGCGTTTTGAGTGAGAATGAGCCCTCAGTTGCTGTCCAAATTAAAGACGCATTGATCAGTTTGGCCAATGCAGAAAAGTATAAACCTGAAATAGGAAAAATCACTGAGAGACTAAACAGCGCCCTGATAGAAATAAAAGACCTGATTTCTGAATTGGAGGACCTTGAACAAAGGAGTCTGATCAATGAATCAAGGCTTGAAGAAGTAAATGAGCGATTGGATTTACTTTATTCCCTGCAAAAGAAGCATCGTGTGAACTCAGATACTGAGCTAATCGGCATAAGGGAACAATTTTCAGAGAAGATTAACAGCATTTTATTTGCTGATGAAGATATTGAGAAATTAAAAACTGAAAGCGGTAAGCTGCATCAGGAAATAACAGATCTGGCAGATCAAATAAGTAAACACCGGACCGACTCTATCCCAAAAGTTGAATCGCAGGTCATGCAGACATTATCAGAAATTGGCATGCCAAATGCTGTGCTGCAAATAATAAATGAAAGGCTTCCTGAAGGAAAATTCGACTCCAACGGAAATAATCAGATCAGGTTTCTTTTCAGTGCAAACAAAGGGCAGAGCCCATTGCCTATGAACAAGGTTGCATCGGGTGGTGAACTTTCGCGATTGATGCTGGCCATTAAATCATTGGTTGCGATGCATACCGCACTTCCAACTATAATATTTGATGAAATCGACACCGGAATCTCGGGAGAGGTCGCTTTGAGGGTTGGGAATATCATGGAAAAATTATCAAAAAATATGCAGGTTGTCGCCATAACCCATCTGCCGCAGATTGCCAGTAAAGGAAATACTCATTTCTGTGTTTACAAGGATGAAGAAAGCGAAATTACACATACCAATATCCGGGAACTGGGTAAAGAAGAACGGGTAATGGAACTTGCAAAGATGCTCAGCGGCAATAATCCCGGAGAATCTGCGATACAAAATGCCAGAGAATTACTCTTAAATTTTTAAAGAGTTTAAGAATTAGAGATTAATAATAACTTTACCTTTTTATTTACGTCAAAAACCAAAATCAATCATATGTATAACTTACTGAAAGGTAAAAGAGGAATCATTTCAGGTGCTTTGGATCAAAATTCAATTGCCTGGAAAGTTGCAGAGAAAGCTCATGAAGAAGGTGCTGTATTTGTTCTTACCAATGCACCAATAGCCATGCGGATGGGTGAAATTAACTCATTGGCTGAAGCCACCGGATCACAAATTATACCGGCTGATGCTACAAGCGTAGAAGACCTGACCAATCTGTTTACCCAATCTCAGGAAATTCTGGGAGGAAAAATCGATTTTGTTCTTCACTCCATTGGCATGAGCGTTAACATACGTAAGAAGATTCCTTATCCTGAACTCAACTACGAATACTTTCAAAAAGGAATAGATGTTTCTGCCCTGTCATTACATAAAATGTTAAGTGTAGCCAAGAAGCTGGATGCAATAAATGAATGGGGCAGTGTGGTTGCCCTGACTTATATGGCTGCACAGCGCACCTACCCTTTCTATACGGATATGGCTGATATCAAGGCAATGCTCGAATCCATTGCGCGTAGTTTCGGTTATCACTACGGACTGGATAAAAAAGTTCGTATCAATACCGTTTCACAGTCTCCAACAAAAACAACTGCCGGTACCGGTATCAAAGGATTTGGCAGTTTCTACGATTATGCTGATGCAATTGCACCGCTTGGAAATGCTGATGCAGAATCCTGTGCAGATTATTGCATCACCTTATTCTCAGACCTTACCCGCATGGTAACTATGCAAAATCTGTTTCACGACGGCGGATATTCTTCTACCGGAGTAAGTG
>CAYJAM010000429.1:0-2674 GCA_964367725.1 uncultured Sphingobacterium sp.
AAAAAATACAAATTCAGGATCAGGTTACATTTAAAAGAGAGAGGGTAAGCCCACCTACCCTTTCTTTATTTCAACTTAAACCCTTTCGGCCGTATATCCTGCCTTTTTCACTGCAGCAATTATTTCAGCTTCCTCGAGATCTCCCTCAACAGTTAAGGTTTTGTCGCTCGAATCAAGATCCACCTTCCAGAGATTCTCACCGGCAGTCTCGTTCAACGCCGGACCGACCTGAGCCAGGCATCCGGTACATTTGATATTCGTTTTAAATTTAATTGTTTCCATTATTTCTGATTTTTGATGTAATTTATTTGAGTTTTAAAGCTTTTAATCTGAGGCTGTTACTGACTACAGAAAATGAACTGAGTGCCATGGCTGCTCCGGCGATCATTGGATCCAGCAAAAATCCATTATACCCGTATAATACCCCTGCCGCAAGCGGTATCCCAATAATATTATAAATGAAGGCCCAGAACAGGTTTTGACGAATAGTTTGAACAGTCCTTTTTGAAAGCTTCAATGCCATGGGAATCGACAGTAAATTAGAGGTAATCAGTGTGATCTTGGCAACATCCATCGCAATATCTGAGCCTTTGCCCATCGCAATACTCACATCTGCCTGCGCCAGGGCATGAGAATCATTGATGCCATCACCCACCATTGCAACAACCTTCCCTTCAGACTGAAGTTGTTTAATGAAATCAGCCTTATCTGAGGGCATAACATCAGCCCTGTAACTTTTGATTCCCACTTCACTTGCAACAGCAGTGGCTGTTTGCTCATTATCTCCGGTAAGCATATGGACTTCAATACCCATTTCATACAGTTGACGGATGGCTTCTGTTGAGGAATCCTTCACCTTATCGGCAATAGAAATAATAGTCAGTACTTTATTCTGATCAGCAAAATAGATTACTGTATTGGCCTCATGTTGTTTTTCCTGAACATATTTTTTCTGATCTGTAGTTAAAAGTATATTTTGCTCCTCCATAAAATGAAGACTCCCGGCAAAATAAACAAGCCCATTATGCATGCCTTTCACTCCCCGGGCTGTAATACTTTCAAACGAATCCAGTGGAACGCCTGAAATTCCATCCTCCTTTAATTTCTTAATTATCGCATCAGCAAGTGGATGCTCAGAATTTACTTCCAGGCTGTACAGAACCTTTAAATAATGATCCTGATTAGTAATTTCAGGAACCCAACTCATTGCATTAACCACTGGTCTGCCTTCAGTAATGGTACCGGTCTTATCAAGAATGATCGCATTAACCCTATAACCTAATTCAAGACTTTCCGCATCCTTGATGAGAATATTATTTTCAGCACCCTTACCAACCCCCACCATAATAGCGGTTGGAGTTGCCAGGCCTAAAGCGCATGGACAAGCGATGACGAGTACAGTAACTGAAGTAAGTAAAGCATGTGAAAATGCTTGCTCCCCTCCAATTACCATCCAGACAGCAAATGTCAGAATTGATATGCCGATTACCACCGGAACAAATATTCCTGCTATCTTATCTACCAGTTTTTGCACAGGAGCTTTACTTCCCTGAGCTAATTGGACCATTTTTACGATATGTGCCAGTAAAGTATCAGCCCCTACCTTTTCGGCTTTAAAATGTATACTCCCCTTCTGATTAATTGTACCAGCAAATAATTTATCACCCACTTCTTTCAATACGGCAATCGGTTCACCGCTGATCATACTTTCATCCAAATAAGATGATCCTGAAACGGCAATGCCATCTACTGAGACTCTTTCACCTGGCCTAAGTACTATGATCTGACCAGGCATGACCTGTGAAACAGGAATCTCTTCTTCCTTATCATCCAGAATAATTCGGACTGTTTTAGGCTGTAATCCCATTAACTTTTTAATGGCTGTTGTCGTGTTTGACTTAGCCTTCTCTTCCAGTAATTTACCAAAGGAAATAAAGGCTATAATCACAGCGGCAGCCTCATAATATACATGCGGATGTATTCCCCTATTATGCCAGTATTCAGGGTATATCGTATTAAAAGCACTGAAAATGAAAGCGATTCCGGTACTCAGGGCAACCAAGGTGTCCATATTCACCATCCCATGCTTAGCCTGCTTCCAGGCATTGATAAAGAAGTTTCTGCCAAACCAGAAAAGAACAGGAGCGCTCAGAATCATGGAAATCCAGGTGCCGTATGGAATGTCCATGAAAAACATCCCGATTATAAATACAGGCAAGGCAAGAATTGAAGCCCATATGGTCCGGATTTTTAGTTCCCGGTAATTTTTAAGCTGCAAACTTTCCTGCAGCTCCGCCGAATTCTCTGTATCGATTATTAAATCATATCCAATTGATTGAATACTTTTTTGTAAAGCTGACGGATTGGTTTTCAGCGTATCATACTCTGCCCATGCTGTATTATTTGCAAAATTTACTCCTGCATCAATTACTCCTGCTGTAGCTTTTAGCATGGATTCTACACTGATCGCACATCCGGCACAGGTCATCCCTGTAACCGGAAACACTGCTCTGGTTGCTGAGTTTGAAGTCTCCTTAAATTGAGATTTTGGTTCTTCGTTCATAATCTTGATTTACTATACAAAATTATGATATACAGGTATTTAGGCTTTACAGAATTAAAGGAAAGAGTTATACAATTTTGTGTTTATTTTGGTTAAACCTTGTCAATTGAT
>CAYJAM010000430.1:0-2657 GCA_964367725.1 uncultured Sphingobacterium sp.
GCTCGATCCAAAGGTTGTTGAAGGCTGGGCTCAGGCTATTCCTTTGAAACGTGCCGGTGAAACTGAAGATGTTGCCAATCTTTGCGTATTCCTGGGCTCTGATATGAGTTCTTACATTACGGGACAGGTGATTCCGGTTGATGGGGGAATGCTGTAGGGAATTACGAATTACGAATTACGAATTGTTGTCTGAGGCACGAGATTTGAGATGGATCCAATATTTTTCTCTTTCTGCTTTTAGCTTTAGGCTTTAAGCTTAAAAATGGTATGGATTTTGACTGTATTGTTTACAATTAATTTCGTAAATTAATATCATGATAAACAATCGCTTCATTCTCCCATTTGCCATTTTAGGGTTTTCCCTGATTTTATCGACTTTCATATTTTCGGGCACATGGCGCAAGATCAAAAGTGAAAATCAAACGATTACAGTAACAGGATCTGCAAAGCAGGTTATTGTTTCTGATCTAGGCGTTTTGCGAGGGACGTTGAGTGTTGAGGCTGCAACCGCTTTAGAAGCTTATCGTTTACTTCAGGCTCAAAAGCCGATCCTAATGGAGTATTTTAAGTCTAAAGGTTTTGCCGGCGAGAAGGTTAATGTTCAAACGATCACTTCTTTCCCAAATTATTCTTTTAATCAGCAGGGCCAGAATACAGGAGTCAGGTCTTATAATGCATCACAAACGATCGATGTATCATCTTCTGATGTGCAATTGATCAAGACCATGTCTATTGAGATCAGTTCACTGGTAGAAAGGGGAGTTAATTTTCAGGTCAATCAGCCGGAATATTACTACACTAAAATCGGAGATATTAAAATTGAAATACAAGCCCAGGCCGCTAAGGATGCTATGATTCGGGGTGAACGTATTGCAGAAGCAACCGGAAGGGAATTGGGAGCATTAAAAAGTGCCAGAATGGGAGTGCTTCAGATCACTCCTGAAAATTCCAACCTGATTTCTGATTATGGTGTGAATGATGTCAGTTCCATCAGAAAGGAGATAATTGCAGTAGTTAATGCTAATTTTGAGATCGATTAATATCTCAGTAAAGATTGAAAGCTTAGATTTAAAAAGGCATATTTGTATTAGCTATGCCGCTATTGTTTCAAATTCAATTTACTTCTGAAAGCTATTTATGGCTCCTGGGCTGTTTGGGATTAGGTATTGCTTATGCCTTTCTATTATATAAACCATCAGGGCATCTTAATAAAACCCTAAGAAATTTTCTCTTTGCGCTCAGAGCTATTGCAATTGCTACGATCGCATTTTTACTTTTTTCACCGCTCGTTAAAACAATTAACCGAACTGTTGAGAAACCTTTAGTCATAATTGTACAGGATAATTCAGCTTCAATCCTTCTCTCCAAAACCAAAGATTTTAATCCGAATAATTATATTAATCAGCTCAAAAAGCTGGAGAAAGACCTCTCAGCTGATTATGAGCTGCGTACCTTCAATTTTGACGGAGAAATAAAAAGTGGACTTGATGTAAAGTACGATGGGTCTCTTACGGATATTTCATCGGTTTTTAAGCTAATTGATGATCAGTTTTCCAACCGCAATATTGGTGCTGTCATTATTGGAACTGACGGAATTTATAACAGAGGATCAAATCCGCAATATGAAAGTAAGAATCTCAAAGCACCAATTTATACCATTGCACTTGGTGATACTATAGCTAAGCGTGATCTCCTGATCTCTAATTTGAACTACAATAACATTGCTTATCTGGGTAATCAGTTTCAGATCGGGATAAGCATAGAGGCATATCAATCAGAAGGGAATACTTCTATGCTTACCGTTAGTTCAGAATCAGGTGTACTCATATCAAAACCTGTATCAATCAATTCCAATGAATTCCGGCAAACCATTTTGCTCAATTTGCCTGCAGATAAAAAGGGGGTTCAGGCCTACACAATAAAACTGGCAGCCCTCTCAAATGAGTTATCTCTTGTCAATAATACTCAGACCATTTTTGTCGACGTTATTGATGGGAGAAAGAATGTACTGATTATTGCCAATGCTCCTCATCCGGATATTAGCGCAATACGGCAATCTATCGAGATCAATAAGAACTACTCAGTAAAGGTTCGAATGGTTCAGGATGTTAGTCCGGCAGAAATTGGGGAAGCTGGGCTGCTTATTTTGCACCAGGTACCTTCAATCGTCAATAATGCGCGGGATGTACTGAAGTTGGGTGCTGACAAGCCTATACTTTATGTCTTAGGTGCTCAGAGTAATATTCCTGCCTTTTCGGCTTCTCAAAGCTTAGTTAGCCTTAATTCCAGCGGGATGATGCAGGAAGCAAGCGCGGCTATTAAACCTGATTTTTATGCGTTTACACTTACTGAAAGCAGCAGGGCCAGGATAAGTAATTTTGGACCTTTGTTAACGCCTTTTGGTAATTATGGATTAAAAGGGCCCTCAATTGGGCTGATGAACCAGCAGATCGGAAAATTGGCTACAGAAAAGCCATTGTTATTATTTGGGGAGGATGTCCAACGCAGAATTGCCGTTCTCGCGGGGGAGGGAATCTGGCGCTGGAGGCTTGAAGATTTTCAGGAAAATTCCAATCATGATGCTATTGATGAGTTAATCACAAAAACCGTTCAATACCTCCTCAGCGCAGATGATAAGCGTAAATTCAGGGTCTATG
>CAYJAM010000431.1:0-2651 GCA_964367725.1 uncultured Sphingobacterium sp.
CTGGTCATCAGGGGCATTGTGTTTATAATCGATTTTCAGTTTTGTGTAAATAGCATTGGCATTTTCACTGATCTTATGCAGATCGGTACTTAGCCGGTCGGCCCCAACCAAAAAGCAGTAATTACTAGAATCCGGCGAGTTTAAATAATCAGATCCTATTCTTCCTATCATATCTATATTCAGGTTAGTGATGGTGTTTGCGAATGGGAAGACAGGATTGAGTGAATAATATTCAGAACCCAAAAGGTTCTTCTCTTCACCAGTAAGCATAAGGAACAAAATACTTCTCCTGGGACCATTTCCCTCTTCTTTTGCTTTTGCAAAGGCTCTGGCAATAGCCAGAACTCCAGAAGTGCCCGAAGCATCGTCATCAGCACCGTTAAACACTTTGTCTTTTCCGCCATCCGGATTCAATCCGATATGGTCGTAATGGGCAGAATATACCAGAAGCTCATCTTTCAGGTCTGTTCCTTCCAGATATCCGAGAACATTGGATGAATGAAGTTCTCTTTGCTTTGGCTCATAATCTAATTTTATTCCTGCTTTGATCAAACTTGGTCCATTGATGGTATTTAGTTCTCCAATCGTTTTTCCGGACCTGCTCAGGATCTTATCCGCAATTTCCGTTTCGATTAAAATTACTCCCGGTGAATTTGCCCGCATTGGAGCACTTTCCCTAATCCCATTTTTAACACTAAGACTTGCACCGGATAGATGCGAATGTGGAGTCTTTGTTTTGTTAACATATACCGAAATGATCAATTTAGGTTTTTTACTCTTTACAAAGTTCAGTCTCCTGGTAATTTCAGAAGCTTCTCCTTCTTGTTTCAGTAAAACTACTTTATCTGCTATACTTGTATTTTTAAGATCTGATTCAGTTCCAGATCCAATGAAAATGATCTCATCTGCATTAATTATTTTCGCTTCACCGCTTCCGCTGAACGTAAATTCAGTTCCGGATTGAAGTTTGATGTTGTTTACTTCTAATGAATTAACAACAATAGATGTTTCGATTAACTCAACATCCTGAAGATAGGAACCCTTAACAGGGGCAATAAGTTTCAACTTCCTGAACTCTCTGGCAAGATATGCTGCAGCCATTTCAGCTCCGCGTTTTCCGGTTTCTCTGCCTTCATATTTATCAGAAGCCAGAACTTTTAGGTGTTTTTTAGTTCTTTTTGCTGTGATCTCGGCGGCAAATTTTTGTGCAGCAGGATCCTGAGCAAAGCATTGAATCGAAATGACTGCAGAAAGTATTAAGCCAGTTAGTTGTTTTTTCATTGTTTATCGAATTCAGGATTGAGCTGATATTTTGTTTGTAAATGTAGCCCTTTAGGCTATAAATAAAAAAGCCCTGTCCCCGAACGCCGGATTAAATCCGGAGTTCAGGGACAGGGCCTTCATTTTCTTGTTTCCGGACTATCGCGTAGCCGGCATATCATTTTTGACATCTACAACCGGTCTTTTATCACGGTTAAGGAGATCCCAGCCGGTATAGTAAACCAGATGTGCACGTTTGGTAAGCAATTCAAAATTTATCTTGCTCACTTCGTCACCCGGTTTGTGATAATCTTCATGTACACCATTAAAATAAAATACAATTGGAACACCATTCTTGGCAAAATTATAGTGGTCTGAACGATAATAGATTCGCTCCGGATCATTAGGGTCATTGTATTTATAATCAATCTTCATTTTAGTATAAACAGCATTGGCATTTTCGCTGATCTTGTGGAGGTCGGTACTCAATTTGTCGGAACCAATCAGGTAGCAGTAATTTGCCGAATCCGCAGAGCCTTTGTATAACTCACCGGTTCTTCCGATCATATCAATATTCAGGTTGGTAATGGTATTAGCCATCGGGAAAACCGGATTCATAGAGTAATACTCTGAACCTAACAGACCTTTCTCCTCACCAGTTACCATTAAGAACAGAACACTTCTGCGGGGACCATGCCCAGCTTTTTTGGCTTTGGCATAAGCTCTTGCTATAGATAACACCCCTGTTATTCCAGATCCGTCATCATCTGCACCATTATTTACCTTGTCGGCACCACCATCAGTTGTAAGTCCGATATGATCATAATGTGCTGAATAAACCACCAGCTCATCCTTAAGATCGCTTCCTTCCAGATATCCCATTACGTTCACTGATCTTACATCTTTATTCACTGGACCATAATTCATTGAAATTTGAGATTTTAATACCTGCGATTGCGGGCTGCCGCTATTGTCTATTGCTGATTTTAAATCTTCGTAGTTCTTTCCTGAATTTTTCAGGATCTGATTGGCTACATCTGGTGTGATACTTACAACAGCCGCGCTTCCTGGGCGATTACTTACAGTAGCTTTTGTTTCTTTTTTGATAGTTAATCTTCCGCTTCTTGGGGAGTATGATTGGAGGGCAGCACTTACATCCGGACTTACCGCCAGAATAAGTGCAGGACTTTTACTCATAACATATTGAAGCCGTTTAAACCGGCTGGTACTCCAGTCAGATGCTTTTGAGCTTTTGCTGATCGCGGATACCCCATTACTCATAGGCTCTCCCTTATTGATCAGTAAAACAACTTTTCCGGCTATATCGGTATTTTTTAGGTCATCATAGTTCTCTGCACCTATTCCATAGCCAATAAATACTATTTCGCTTG
>CAYJAM010000432.1:0-2636 GCA_964367725.1 uncultured Sphingobacterium sp.
AGATAGTTTACCAATTGATATTCAGACCGTTCGGCCTGAGGCAGATTCCATGGCTGATGAACCCCAGACCCGGGTACTTTTGAAAGTTCCGGTATCCACAACCTTACATACTCGCCCTGAGGATCGTACTCCATCGCCTGTTTTAAGACATTGAAATATCGGTATTCCCTGGGATCATTTCCCACACCGGCAACATATGCCCAGTTTCCCCAATTATTCGCAGGACAATAATCAATCAGTTTTTCTTCAAAATAGGAAGCTCCCCACATCCAGTTCACCTTCAGATCTTTAACTAAAAAGCTGGCTACATTCTGCCGCCCCCTGTTACTCATAAAGCCCGTTGTATTCAGTTCAATCATATTGGCATCAATGAAAGGAATGCCTGTTTCTGCATTTTTCCAGAGTTCGAAAAGCTCCTGCTGGTTTTCACTTTCCTCAGGTGCCACACCCTTAAATCCTATTTTCTGAAAAAATTTATTCCCGTATTTTTTGAACATAAAACGGAAATAATCACGCCACAATAATTCCAGATAAAGGCTGTAGCTTGAATCACCTGAACCATGTACCTGATCATACTTTTTTATCTCCCAGTAAACTTCCCTTGGTGAAAGGCATCCTAAGGCAATCCAGGCCGAAAACTTAGATGAATAATCAGAACCTAACAGACCATTCCGTGTTTGCTTGTAATTCTGAATTGCATTTGTTTCCCAGAAGTAATCCTGCATACGCTTCAAAGCCTCTGTCTCTCCTCCATAAAATTTCATGACAGATCGCTCATCAGCAGGGGCAGACTCATCAAAGCCAAAATCAGAAAGTTCGGGAATTTTACTGCTTTCCAGATTTTCCGGAAAAATCATAAGACCCGGAGTCGCGTGGCAGGGCCTTACTGAGCCGTCACGTTCAACTTTCTTACGGAAACTTGTAAAGACATCAGGAATGCTGTTGATCGGAAAAGGCAGATCTTCTTTATGATAAAGTGTATGGCCGATGAAATGCTTCAAATTAATTTTCAGCTTCCACAATGCATTCTCAACATCAGCTGAGACCCGTGTCTCTTCGGATGCCACTTCACGGTGATGATACACTTCATTGACCTGGTATTTTGCAACAAGTTCAGGAAGGATAATTTCAGGTTTGCCAAACTTAATGATCAGATCCCCTCCAGCCTTCTTAAAAGAATCGCGTAAATCAGCTACACTTTCCAGTAAAAAACGTGTGCGTATCAGACCGGTTTTCCTGGTCTGGAATGAGGTCATTTCAAATTGACGCGGGTCAAAACAATATACAGGGATAATTCTGTCACCTTTTCGAACCGCCTCAGCTAAAATCTCGTTATCGTGAATTCGTAAATCTTTTCTAAACCAAACTAAAATGGTTTTACCGCTCATATTTATTTAAGGCTCCCCCGGAATACCTTCACGCATTAATATTGATGAAAATTTGAATGTTGAGGCAAATTACGGTCATAGGATTGACTTTCTTAATCATTTTCATGTAAGATTTTAATAGATATAGAATTTTATTGGAAACAATGAGAATTTAGTGGTGAAGTCAACAAATATAGACTACTAATTATTCGTTAATCTGAAAAGAGTATTTATGCATCTCAAATTATCAAAATTTCAGAATATCATTGATTGATTTTTTTATTATATTTAATAGCTAAACCGTCTGATTATGAAAACAGTAAAAAATATTTTCCAGAATAAATCCACTGCGATTTTCTCAGTCAGCCCAGATACCTCTGTTCTGGATGCCCTTCAGGTTATGATGGATAAAAACATCAGCGCTTTACTTGTAATGGAGGGTCCGGATTTGAAAGGGATTTTTACAGAGCGGGACTATGCGAGGAAAATTATTCTGCAAGGGAAATCTTCAAAAGAAACTAAAATTAAAGATGTGATGACTGCGAGTCTGGAAGTTATCAACCTGAACTCAAGTATCGATCATTGTATGCAGATTATGACAGATAAGCACATTCGCCATTTACCAATAATCGATAATGGCAAAGTTGCAGGAATGATCTCAATTGGCGATCTGGTTAAATTTGTAATAGAAGACCAGAAACAAACGATTGAGCAGTTACAGAGTTATATTAGTAGTTAGGTGCGTTCCGGGCCAGGGTCGGAATGACATTGGTCAAGCCCAGTTTAATTATTTAGGTATTAGGAGGTTCCCGCTTTCGCGGGAATGACAAATTTTTTTTGGTTAATAAGGAGATTCCAGCCTTCGCTGGAATCGCATGAAGGAACCGTATTATAAATGATGTTTGCTTTCACTCATTTTTTGTCTTTACATATCTTTGGAATGAGGAGTGATCTGAACCGATTCCAGCGAAGGCTGGAATCTCCACACTCCCAAACAACGCTTGTCATTCCCACGAAAGTGGGAACCTCCGGCAATACATTTTAGGTTGAATCAGCGAAGGCTGGAATCTCCACAGTTCCCCCTATAGCGCTTGTCATTCCCGCGAAAGCGGGAACCTCCCAACATATGGACGCCTGCTTATTTGATATAAATTTATAGGTACACTATAGGATTGACAAGCGAAGGGAATTCTGGAAGAGATATTACTTCTCCGAGATTAGGAGTCTGCTTACGATTCTGTCGTTTTCTAAATGTTCGAAAACAATATC
>CAYJAM010000433.1:0-2628 GCA_964367725.1 uncultured Sphingobacterium sp.
ACCTATAACTTATTACTTACAACTTATATCTTAATAAAAATCTTCTTCTTATACAAGAAATACATCATTGACCATACCAGAATCAAGGCACCGAGCGCTTCAAGTGCTGCATGAAACTGTTCGGGCAGTGGTGCATACAATCCTGCGAAAAGTGCATGAGAGGTGTGTTCAAAATCAATGAAATGATAGGCCAGATAAATGGTTAATGAATTCATCCCTATAACCTGGAAAAAGAAAGCCCAGCTTTGGAATTTCAATACATCGATTACATAATAGAACAGGCTGAGTATTAAAAAGGCCATCCCGGCAGTGAGCATAATGAATGAACTTGACCAAAGGTGCTTATTGATAGGGAAATGCAGTCCCCAGAAGAGTCCGATTCCTACGCCTGCTATACCAGCCATAAGGAGGATCTGTAATTTTTTGCCCTCCTTTCGATCTGAACGCAGGATGTCACCGGCAAGGGAGCCCATAACAGTCAGGCATAGTGCAGGTAATTGAGTGATGAGTCCGTTTTCATCATAAATTTTTTGAAGTAGTCTTCCCGGAAGGAAATTTCTATCGATCCATCCAACAAGATTGCCCTCCATACTTAAATTTCCTGCACCATAGCCGGGAACTGGTATAAGGAATAAGGCTGCATAATAGATTAGCAGGATTCCAACAACCCAGAATATTCTGTGAAGGCGGGAGAAGTTCAAATACAAGAGACTGGCAAAAAATCCGGCAAGACCAATTCTGCCCAACACGCTGGCAACCCTGATCTGGCTGGGCTCAAAAAATGTGACAGGCTGGTTTTTATCGAGTATTCCAAGAACAACTAAAATGAGCATTCTCCAGAATGCTTTTTTGTATAATTCAGCTTTTGAAAGGCCCATTTCTATTCCTTTATTCAGCGAAAAGGCCATGGATACTCCGGCAATGAAAAGGAAAAGTGGGAAAATAAAATCATAAAATGTAAAGCCATTCCATGCAGGATGCTTTAATTGTGCTGCAATCCAGTCAATCCAGGACAGACCGGTTTGGTTTTCCAGTAAAACCAGAAATGTTCCTCCACCTGAAATCAGCAGCATATCAAATCCACGTAGTGCATCAATGGATAGAAGTCGCTGTGGTTTACTAAGTTCTGTACCGGATTGCTTTGTCATTTCTTTCGCTTTAATATTTGTGATATTAAATTACAGTTTTTATCAAAATAATTACACTAATAATATTTTATTCAGGCTCTTCTGCACATACAATCGAAATTCTTCTTAAATTTCTCCTCATGTTCAATTAACGACAGAACTCCATGAAAAATAATCGCAGAGACTTTATTAAACTCGCCGTTCCGGCTGTTGCCGGTGTGACAATGCTAAGCAGTTTACCTGCATTTTCATCTGATAGAAATGAAAATCTTGATTCGTCTGATTTTCTGAACCAACCTCAGAAGTTTAATATGTCCGGCTATGCTGCACCTAAAATCGAAACAGTGCGGATTGCATTTATCGGAACCGGAAACCGGGGATCTGGCGCTGTGCAACGTATGAGTAAAATTGGCGGAGTTGAGATTAAAGTAATTTGTGATTTGCGTCCTGAAAAGGCAAATGCAGCATTTAAGCGTATTGAAGCATCGGGTCAGAAACCTGAACTGGTTACCGGAAATCCTGAAGCCTGGAAAAAAGTCTGCGAAAGGGATGATATCGACCTTGTTTATATTGCAACTCCATGGGCATTACATGCGCCAATGGCTATTTATGCAATGGATCATGGAAAGCATGCCTGCACTGAAATACCTGCAGCCACAACAATTGAGGAATGCTGGCAATTGGTAGAAAGCTCTGAGAGAAACAAAAAGCATTGTATGATACTTGAAAATTGCTGCTATGACTTTTTCGAGTTACTTACACTTAATATGGCCCGTCAGGGATTTTTCGGGGAGATTGTTCATGCTGAAGGAGCCTATATTCATGACCTTCTCGCCGGTGATTTTTCAAAAGATAAATATTATGATTTCTGGCGGTTAAGGATGGATGCCAGCAGACAAGGTAATTTATATCCTACTCATGGACTGGGTCCGGTAAGTCAGGTGATGAACATTAATCGTGGGGATAAAATGGATTACCTGGTTTCTGTTTCTACCAATGATTTTATGATGGCTGATACGGCTAAGAAACTGGCTGCAACAGATGATATCTACAAACAATTTGTTGGAAAGCCATTTAATGGTAATATGAATACTACGACTATTCGCACAAATAAAGGCAAAACAATTATGCTGCAGCATGATGTTACTTCTCCACGCCCCTATTCAAGAATACATCTGATTAGCGGGACCAAAGGTACAGCCCAGAAATACCCGCTTCCGGGTAAGATATCAACCGGTCATGAAGGCTGGATTTCTGAAGAGGAGTTTAAGGTATTGGAAAAGAAATACGAACCTGCAATTGTTAAAAAAGTGGGCGAACTGGCAAAGCAGGTCGGTGGACATGGGGGGATGGACTTTTTAATGGATTGGCATAATATTGATTGTCTTCGTAATGGATTACCTGTTGATCAGGATGTATATGACGCGGCATTATGGAGCTCTATTTTCCCATTAAGTGAGTGGTCAGTTAAGAATCGCTCCAATTCCATAGATGTCCCAGA
>CAYJAM010000434.1:0-2627 GCA_964367725.1 uncultured Sphingobacterium sp.
GGCTACGGTTAGGGCATAGGGCAACCCGACACCCAGAGCGCGCACCTGTGCAGGGAAGAGTTCAGCCTTAACAATGGCATTTATGCTGGTATAACCACTTACGATAATAAGTCCGGCGAGAAGGAGAAAGAAGGCACTGTATTGAGAGGTGGTGTGGCTCAGGGTAGTCAGGAGCGGAACAGTGCAAATGGTACCCAACAGACCAAAACTAATCAGCAGTGGCCTGCGACCAATACGATCAGACAGTGCTCCAAATACCGGTTGAATAAGCGCAAATATCAGCATGCTGATGAAAGAGATCTGCGTGGATTCGGCTTTACTCAGGTTCACCGTATTCACCAGGAATTTTTGCATGTAAGTGGTGTAGGTATAAAATGCCAGCGTGCCACCAAGTGTAAGGCCTACGACAGTCAGCAGGGCTTTGGGGTGTTTTAAGAGTTCCTTTATTGTGCCTTTACGTTCATCAGCTTTATTCTTCTGGGCTTCGAATGCTTTGGTTTCATAGAGCGTGCTTCTCAAATAAAGCGCCACCAGCGAAAGAATAGCTCCAATCACAAATGGAATTCGCCAGCCCCATTCGTGGAGCTCTCCATCACTCAGCCATTTTTGGAGAATCAGCTGGATTCCAAGGGCAAATAACTGTCCCCCGATTAGGGTAACATATTGAAAGCTGGAATAAAAACCACGGCGGTTCTTAGTGGCCATTTCACTGAGATAAGTCGCTGAAACCCCGTATTCACCACCCACACTCAGTCCCTGCAAAAGTCTGGCAATCAGCAACATAATAGGTGCAATTATTCCTATGGACTCATAAGTTGGGATAAAAGCAATAAGCATCGATCCGAAGGACATGAGCAAAACCGAGAGGGTCATGCTTTGCTTGCGCCCAACTTTATCTGCAATCCGGCCGAAGAGCCAGCCACCGATTGGCCGCATCAAAAAACCCAAGGCAAATATGCCCGCAGTATTGAGCAGTTGGGCAGTTTTATTGCCTTCCGGAAAAAATGAAGCTGAGAAATAGAGTGCAAAAGCTGAGTAGGCATACCAGTCGTACCACTCGACCAGGTTACCAATGGATCCGCCAAAGATGGCCTTCAGTCTGCGGCGGGAGATATTTTCTTCGGGTAATAAACTTTGCACTTGAATTATTTTTATAATAATAGGAGTTTATTTGGGTAAAATGAATTCGCTGGTTGATATGGCAGTAAATGGTTGTTGGTTGGTTAGTTGGTTAGATGGTTAGTAAATGTAGAGTTCATTCAAATTATCGATTCCTAATTTTACCTATTCTCTATCCTATCTTCAAATTTTCAAATCATCTCATTTACAAATCCTTGCAGTACCTTTAAACCCTCTCCGCCTTTGGAGAGGGCAGCACAAGACTTAAAACCAGTAGTTCCGTACTCAGGGTGAGGCCCTATTAAGCAATCCTACTGCAGCAATAATCCTGCTCATTGTAATGAGATCCTTCGTCGCCTCAAAATTTAAGTAAATCGGGCAATAACATTGGCTTCTCAGGATGACGGTAATAAATGTGAAGACGAAATCTACTTTCCGCTCGCCCATGTGATTTCGTAAGTACTTCCCCTCCCGATAGCTATCGGGATGCTAATTTGCTAATTCCTCCACCCATCTTCAAATTTTCAAATCCTCAAATCTCCAAATCCTTTCTACTTTCAAAATAAAGAACTATTTTAATTCCATGAAAAAACATGGCCTCCCTGAAAAGTTTTACATCCGTTTTATTTGCATTATTCTCAGCTCTTTCATTCTGGTAAGTTGTAATCCCGGGGCGGATAAATTGCCTGCCTCCGACAAGGATAACGGCGGACTAATTCTGCCCGGTGGATTTGAGGCCCTTGTTGTAGTCGATAGCATTGGAGGAGGTTCTGTTGTTGCATTGCAGATAAACCAGCTGGCAAAATCAAATGCACCTCAAACCGCCCCTGCTGAGATCAAAGGAGCTCCTAAAAGCACACAATTGAGTCGCCCGAATAATCAGCCTACAGGAAATTATGTTGGTGCCAGGCATCTTGCAGTAAATACAAATGGAGATATCTATGTCAAGCTAAGATCCCCGACAATTGATGGCTATGGCAATGCGGCTCTGAGGGATCTGGATGGCGATGGCAAGGCCGATTCAGTTAAAATATGGGGCAAGTATGAGAACCGCAACCGCGGAACAGCTATGCAAATCCATAATGGCTATCTCTACTTTAGCTCGGAGTTAATGGTTTTTCGAAATAAACTTAAAGAAGGACAACTGGTACCCGACAGTAATATGGATACTGTGGTGATCGATACACTGCCTTTTCATGAACACATGGCCAAAGCACTGGCATTCGACGGTAGAGGCAATATGTTTGTTTCATGGGGTATGGGAACGAATTCATGCCAGGTAGAGAACAGGAAGCCCGGATCGCCGGGAATGAATCCTTGTCCTTATTTGCTTGACCACGGTGGGATCTGGAAGTTTGATGAAAATAAACTGCAGCAAAAACAAAGCGACGGCACACGCTATGCTACCGGAATGCGGAGTATTGTTGGTATGACCTGGGATAAGGGAACCGATGCACTTTATGCCCTGCATCATGTAGGATTCTGGCTGAGGCAAGTCCCGCCATTCC
>CAYJAM010000435.1:0-2626 GCA_964367725.1 uncultured Sphingobacterium sp.
CCCCAAAACCCCAAAACCCCAAAACCCCAAAACCCCTTTTATTGAAAATAAGAGATGAGCTTCTTTGCGATTAATTATTCATATTTCGAATCTAATCCGTTGAAGGGTACGGTTTAGCTGTGTTTCTACTTCCAACTCCAGAAATAGGTGTTTGCTGAGAAGTGAGTTTGTACCTTTACTCATAAATCTCTATCCTCGAACTTGAAATCGTATGGTTTGTGCTTCATCTTTGTATCGTTGTCCCTTATGAAAGATCTCAGTGGAACTTTCATGTTTAAGGCATCGCGCACCCAGTTGAAGACCTTACACTTTGAGGACCGAGTTTCTTGTACTATCTTGAAGCTTGCACTATGCTTGATTTGTCAATAGTTGAAGGAGTACTTGAAAGTGACCCTTTGATATCCTCGATCGCTCACTTGAATCCATTGAATGCTATGATGACAACTGTAACATTGTCGAGACTTCATCAGTTCAGAGCATTTTTCATGATGCATTCGACTCCAACACCTAGAGTTTCATGTACATCTGGATTTTCTGTTGATTTGACTGTTTTCCAAACACAGGACACACAATCTTCATCGTTCAACTTGTCAAAAATTCCATCGCATCCAAGTAGAACAAAGTCATGAGACTCATCTATTCAAAAACTTCAAATTTCAGGTTTTGCGATCACAACACTTTGAGTTTGCACCTTTGCTTCAAAGTCTCCAAAAGTTCTGCATACAGAAAGGCGCCCTGGGAAAACTCAAATAGGTCCAATAATAATTTCAGGAGGTGCTGGTCTTCCTGTTTCATCTAATCCAGTTGCGATAGTAGCTGTTTGATAAATCTATCCTCCACTTTCCAAAATTCATCATTTCTCAAATTCATCGCTTGGCTTGTGATCTTTAGATAGAGCTTCAGCTTGAGCACCTCAATTCAAGCTCAAAACTGCTCAAGAATCTCCAACATTCACAATATAGCAAATCTCCCCCACAATCAACAAAACTATTGCACATGATCCTGATTTTTCAGGTCCTCCTTATCATGATCAAGCACTCTCTATGAAAACCTTTTCAGCTTATTCAAAACCCTTACAAATTGCTTCTTCAGGATTATGAGGAAAGCAAGGTTCTTTGATAACAAACTGATGCAAATTATCTCTCAAAAAATCTGCACAAGCTGCACCCCCATGACCATCAAACACACCAAAGAAAGAACACTTTGGCCAATCTTCTCCTTATCAAGAATGAGGTTTAAGAATGTTGAGAATGATAGAGACTCAATCTTCATTATAGTTTCAAATGATACCTTTGTTAGTGTTTGCGGCATATGCTCTCACAATTCCATTCTTCTTGTTTGAACATTTTGACTTGTCGACAGTCGTGTTTGGAATTTAGGAGGACAAAAGCAAATTTGGTAAAACTTCATTATCATCAGGATTATCTAGAGGATTGTTGATTAAGTATTGTCTTACTGGAGCATCATGCTAGGCTACAGGAGTAATCTCACATTCTGCTAAGGGGAGTTTTCCAGTATTTAGGTGATCCATTATTTATCAAAGAATTCACTATTTTCATTCATTCTCTTGCACAATTGACGATAAACTAGAATGAGTTTCTGATACATTGAAGCTTTTTCCAATCGGTAACTTCTTTGGTTTGGGAATATGAGCTGAAGAAGAAGTACTTGGATTTGGAGGTTTTCATAGCAATCGATTATCGTAATTGATTGATGTTGAAGTAATAGCCTTTGGACGATTACTTTCTTATGCGAAATTATCAAGTCAAGTCAAAGTTGACTCTGGACCTCAAAAGCTATTGTGAGAGACTTCAGGTTCAATTTTCTTTCTTGAGTTCTTTGTGCTTAATGATCCTTTTCTTGTAGGATCTGTGATGAAACTTGAGTGTTGATGATTTTCTTGGGTATTTTCATTGATCTGTAAGCTATTGTTCTCTTTGTCTTCTGTAATGCTTAACTTTGAGTTTCTTTTGATTTTTGGCTATTATTTTCTTTGCAAAAATTCTTTGTTCAATGAGCTATGTCGAGTAGGGATTTCTTTCTTCTAAAATGGAAATGAAATTGGTTTTGGCTGTTTTGGTAATGATCTTTATCGTGTTGCGATGGGTTGATTTACTATTTCTCATACTTCATCCTCCACATCCTCCTTTTTCAACTTCGCCTAAAGATCAAAGTGATTGAGCGATCAAGAAATCTCATTTCTTGTGCTTGTTCAAAGCTTTTACTTTGGCGGTTGTTTTGCAGCAATCTGAGTATGAGAAGGCTTGAAAAGAAATCTATCTTGAGCCGTCCTCCCTGAGGTACTGCTTGTTCATAGCTTTTTCTCAAGCTACTTTGTTTTGCGAGATAGATTTTTAGCCCACGCGCTTTGCTTATCTTCATTTTCTGCTTGCATGATAGTGTAATTTCTGAAATGATTCACGTACATTTGTTGGCCAGAGCTCTTTACTTCTAATCCATTTTCATCTTTTGATGTGGATGCTCGCTTAGAATTTTCTTACTCTTTGTTTCGTGAGCCTTTCATATTGTTTACCTAAACATTCTCTTTGTTGTTCATCTGAATGCTTTCTCAAAATGAAGAATGAGTAACTTTATTAGAGATGGAAGGATGCTCAGCTGAGGGAGG
>CAYJAM010000436.1:0-2624 GCA_964367725.1 uncultured Sphingobacterium sp.
ACTCAGAATTGCACCTCCTTCACCAATCGGAATATTTTTTGAGTTTTGAAAACTAAAACAACCCGCATTGCCAATCGTTCCAACTTTTTGATTGTTGACCTCAGTTAATGGAGCCTGACAAGCATCTTCAACTACAAAGAGGTTATGCCTTTTCGCAATTTCCATTATTCTGGGCATATCTGCCGGCATTCCTAAAATATGTACAGGCAAAATGGCTTTTGTACGTGGTGTTATCTTTGCTTCTATTTTTGCCGGATCGATCTGATATGTTTCCGGATCGATATCCACAAACACGGGCATTGCACCATTCATAAGAATAGCCTGCACAGTTGATATAAAAGTGTAAGGCGGAACAAGTACTTCATCACCGCCTTTAATATCCAGTTGATTTAATGCCACAATCAAAGCATTGGTTCCATTATTTACAACCAAACAACGTTTAGCCCCATTGACATTCGCCCAGGCCGCTTCAAACTCATTGACCACTCCTGCACGCGACCAAACTCCGCTTCTGAGCACTTCAAGAACGCGCTTTTCATCCGTTTCGGGTATCCAGATAGGCCATTTGACCCATTTGGCCTTATCCCATGCTGAAGGGCCGCCTAAAATCGCGGGTCTTGCGGTACCGTTTAAATCTCCGGCTAGCAAGGAAGGTGTCATACCCATCGTTAGCACAGCACCCACCCCGGCCACGGAGCTTTGCTTTAAAAACTTGCGTCTCGATGAATCAGTTTTTTTATTTTTCATGGCTATTATTTTTGAATTCAAATATCGGCCTTGGTGTAAGGATTAATCTATAATAAATATTGGGCTTAAAAGAATAGTTCACGAAATATATGTCCGGAACCCTTCTGCATAATAACAATCTGCTAGTAGGAAAAATTTAAATATACATTAACGTTTACGTACCCGAATATATAAACTATTTTTATTAAAACAATAGATCAAAGCAGAATTATAAGGTAAATGTTTCTTAAAAATGGCTATAACTACCTGATCACAACCCCAATCATATCAATTGAAATTCCAGCCTCAGGATTTCCAACATCTTTAACCATGGCTTTTGAGGCAGCTGGCGGACGAAGCGGGTCATAATATTTTGGACGAATTTCATTTAATTTAGCACTATGAACATCATTGCTAACATAATAAGTTGCCTTTACAAGATGTCTGAAATCACTGCCTGTATTTTTCAAAATGGCACCCATTGTAGTGAATATAGATTCCAGATCAGAATCTGCATTACCTGAAATTTTTCCGTATAATCCTGATATATAGACCTTTTGCCCATAGTTAATCCGGTTAACCTTACAATAAACAGGTGATGCTGTCATTCCCGGAGGAGTAATAAAATCAAGCTGTTGATCTGACTCCGATCCTGTATTTGGAGAGGATGCAATTAGCTCTATTTCAATGACCGGATCTTTACTCGTCCATTCAACATTGACCATTGGCGGAATAATACTACCCTTAAAGAATTTAGCGAACTCCTCCTCTACTACTTTCAGATCAGACATTGGCCTGATGAAGGATTTAATCTGTACAATATCCTTTTTCTCCAATCCCAGAGAGACAAGAGTAGCCTCGAGTTGCTCCAATGTCCCGCGTGTTGCTTCTGCAAGTTCACCTTTAACCGCCTGTCCTGAAACATAAACTACCGGACCAGCAGGTAAAATTGCAGCCTGTGCAATACCCTGAACTGAGGATAAATTCGCAGGCATAATATAATTAACTGCTTTCTGTTTGTCTTTGGATGAAACTGCAATTGCATCCATTGAAATTAATGCATCAGCATGAGAAAGCTCCCCGGCAACGAAACTTAAAGCAGGACGCTTACCCGATTTAAAGCGCTTATTGATCTGTTCCTGAACTGCAGAGATCAGGTTTGAGTTCCTGACATAGATATTAAGTTTGACAATCTGATCTGCTTTTGAACCAGCCTCTTTCAAAGCAGACGAAATATTCAAAAAAACCTGATTGATCTGCGCATTGATATCACCGGTTCCAACTATAGTACCGGATTTATCCAAAGCCAAAAATTGAGTAGTATGGACAAGCGGTATATCATCAACAATTACTGCATCCGAAGCTCCCGGAAAATTCGCAGAAGCTGAATATTTAATATGTTGCACTTTCTGAGCAAAAGAGGAAAAACCCAGAGATAAGAAAACAATAACGATCAGAGCTTTCATGTTTAGTTGTCTGTTGTTGGTTATCTGTTATCTGTTGTCGGTTATCTGTTGTCAGATATATCCTTCTAATCAAGTAATAACCATTTTACTTTAATCATATTTCCAGAACCTCATTTTTCAATGAAGCAGGATTTAGTCTCATTACTCAATACTAACTACTCAATACTAACTCCCCCCTAATTATTAACCGGTGCCCAATAAGCACAATACCCTTCAGCGCGAACAGGCCCTTTAAATAACATACAACCACCACAAGGCTTATCCTTAGCAGGCGGTAGGTAGAGTGCGCAATTACTGCAATGACTATCCGGAATTGGAGTTTTGTTTACATAAGCCAGTTTTTTACGTTTTGCAATTTCATCGGCACTAACCCCGGTAAGATCATCACAAGGATTTTTTTGTGCAGGCTGAGGTGTTTTTGGTTGTTGATTT
>CAYJAM010000437.1:0-2620 GCA_964367725.1 uncultured Sphingobacterium sp.
AGGCTTCCGAAATAATCGTTTTTCAGGGAGGTCATATCTTTATCAAAACACCGAAGTCAGGTTTAAAGTCGCCCATTTCAGAAACTATGTTTTTACAGGAGATATGGGTCTATTCGGATTTTTCGACTCCGGAAGGGTCTATTCGGATCTACCAGATTCCAGCACCTGGCACAAAGGATATGGTCCTGGAGTTTGGCTTAACTTATATAACAAGATTTTGGTTTCAAGCGGATATGGTTTCTCTAAAGAAGGACATTACCTTACACTTAAAACTGGTCTCTCATTCTAAACAATTAAACCAGGTCAAATAAAAAATGCACCATTTTCATGGTGCATTTTTTATTATGGCATTAAATATTTTGATATCCTATTTAGACTTTACTCTTGCAGTAGAGTTTGTTTTCTCTGCCAACATCAATGCATTATAAGCATTTACAATTCCACCCGTTACAGAAATATCACTCAGCAATACTTTTTTATTATCACCATCTTCTTTGATTTTAACTTTCTGATCTACTTTCACAACAGAATTCATAATGATATCCTTTATCTGTATTGCGGTAAAGTGTGGATAGTGTGACCAGATCATTGCTGCGAGACCTGAAACAACAGGTGCAGCCATACTGGTACCGTCGTTCTCTTTATAAGTTGAACCCGGCATTGTAGAATTGATCTTAACACCCGGAGCAAATACATCTACTGTTTTTCCACCATAGTTGGAGAAGGAAGCTACTAATTCTTCATCATTCTTCCATCCCGATGCTCCAACTTCTATCCAACCCGGAGCTGTACCCATTACTACGCCTGTACTATCGGTATACAAACGTGTAGGGAAATTGTCTTCCTTTTCAGTGTTTTTTCCATCGTTTCCGGCAGCATGTACAAGTAAAACACCCTTAGAACTTGCATACTTAACAGCCTCATCAACAACTTTTTTATCCCAGGCATAAGCCTTTCCGAAGCTCATATTGAGGATCTTCGCTCCATTATCTACCGCATAGCGGATAGAATTAGCAACATCTTTATCCCGCTCATCACCATCTGGAACCGTACGGATAGCCATAATTTTTACATTATCAGCAACTCCCTTAATACCTAAATCATTACTACGTATTGCCCCAACTATACCTGCAACATGAGTACCATGTTCAGCATCAGGTCCTTTAACATTATTATTTCCATAATAACGCTCATTGCTGTTGGCATAATCATCACCAACTGAATCCTTTCTTGGGTCAAAATCAACATTCAGGTGATATTTTACCTGTGTATCATAATACTTTATACCATCCTTAAGTTCATCGTAGAATTTTTTGAAATCACGTTTCTTCAATTCGGGTTTAATGAACTTAACCACTTGTGATTCTACATCATTTGCAGCCTTATAATCACCAAAATCATCTGCAGTAGGATTCTCCTTAGCCATTTTGACCAGAATTTCATCCAGATATTTCTTGATCATTGTTGTATTCTGAAGTCCGATTTGAGCAGATTGCAATTTTGCCATATAATCAGTCACCAATTTCTTATAGGTCTGAAATTCCTTTCTTTCTTCCTCAGTAAAAGGGGTAGAATTTAAAGCAGAGGCATATTTAGGCTGCAGTTTATTGATAAGACGGATAACCTCCATATTATCATAATGGATATTGGCTTTAGGTGAACCTATAAAATTCCATCCGTGTATATCATCGATATAGCCATTTTTATCGTCGTCAATACCATTACCCGGAATTTCTTTCTGGTTAGTCCACAACACCTTTTTGAGATCCTCATGTTCAGTATCAATTCCACCATCTATAACTGCCACAATAATTGGAGCTGATCTTTTACCTTTCAGAATTTCTGTATAAGCCTTCTCTGTACTGATACCAAAAACGCCATCAGATTTTAAGTCGAGGTTTTGCCAGTTTGCCACAGGAGATTCATCCTCAGCACTTTGGGCAAATGAAATAAGTGGTAATGCGAGAATCGCAAGGGTGTATAATAATTTATTTAATAAATTCATTTTAGTTCCTGTAAATAAAAATTCTATGTTCAAGATAACGAAATATTGTGCCTAATGTTATGATCAGGCTAATCAAGCTAAAATAATACAAAAAACCTTCCGGAAAGAAGTATTCAACAGATTATCTCTATAATTACGTAAAAACTATACCTGAGGTTGATGGGATACAAAAAAAGGTTCAAGCTTACCATAATATCTTCAGGAAGGAAATCCTAATACCGGATTAAATTACAGTGTTTTTACTACTTTCAACATTTTACCAATCAGGGAGTCATCAATAAATGCCCAATACTTCCTTTGATCACGTCCGGTCCAGGTATAATGAGTATAGAAATCGAAGACATGGATATCGTTATCCTTATGGTAAATCATATTTTTCTTCGACTCTTTAGGGATTATAATTTGCTTAAATAAAACAACCTGACATTCATATTCTTCAGTTGAATAAAACCTTTTCAATTCAGAAAGATGCTTTAAGAGTAGCTCAAGATCATTTCCTTCACATACTCTATGGTGATATAAAAGGACGTATTTCCCTTTACCTAAAAATGCCTTTAATTGGTGTGCCCGCTCAACAACCTTTTGCCAGTACTTATGATTTTTAATAACATCCTG
>CAYJAM010000438.1:0-2617 GCA_964367725.1 uncultured Sphingobacterium sp.
CAATGTACTGGTAGCGCAAGCCCTAAGAGACGCTTTTAATGCCCTCGAACTCTATCCTCACAGTCGCCATGCACTCTATGCCATTAGTGATCTCTTTGAGCTGACTGATAGTACAAAAGAGGCAGATTATTTACTCTCGCTCAAAAAAATACCTCGTTACAGCTCGCTTTATAGTCAAATCGATTATTGCCTCAGCTCCTACTATGAGCAAAAGCGCAATTATCCAAAGGCATTGAGCTATCTCAAAGCCGCCTCTCTAGATAAAGATCTCAGCGACAAAGTCGACACTCAAAAGGCGATCATTTATTACCGCCAAAAGAGATACAAAGAAGCAGAGCAACAGTTTGCCTTAAACATCGAGCATCAACCGCAAAATTACGAGAACTATCTCTGGCGCGGCCGCATGCACAAGGCGCTAAAAAAATACGACCTGGCACTGGCTGATTTTGATCACGCGCTACTCCTTGCCCCTGGCTCAATTGACACCTATAAGTCAAAGGCCATGACTCTCTCCGAGATAAACAAGCCCAAAGCAGCGCTCCACGTTGTGGAGCAAGCGCTCGATAGACAAACACAAAAGAGTCTGGAACTACTGGAGTTTAAAGCCTTTTACCAGACCGATTGTGCCATGTATCAAGAGGCAATCGACACCTACAATCAAGCAATCGCACTGGCTCCGCATGCCGCTGCCCTCTACCTGGATAGGGGCATTGCCTATATCTATCTGGATAAATACGATGAAGGCTTGGCAGACTGCTCGATGGTTTTGGCGCTAGACCCAACACGCTGGGAAGCCCTGGTCAATCTGGGCACATGCTATAAAGCCAAGGGTGATTATAAGCAAGCAATCCACTGCTACAAACGTGCACTGTTAGCCAATCCCAAATGGCATGACACTTATCGAGCGCTAGCCAACTGCGAATTTATGATGGAGGACTACGCAAGCTCCATCAAAGACTACACCACCGCTCTCAAATACAATCCGCGCTCGCAAATACTCTATATCAACCGTGGCAGTGCTAGAGGTGCTATGGGCGACTATAAAGGTCTGCTCGCTGACACCACCATCGCTCACAAACTCGGTAAACCAACGGCGGTATCACTCAAAAACATCTCAATAGCTCTCAACAAGCTCGGTCAAAAAGAAGACTCAGAAAGCAAATTAAGACTGGCTCTCAAAGACGATCCAGCGGCTGTAGCTAATTACATCAGTCTGGCCACTTTGCTGGCTGACAAAAAACCTCAAACTAAAGACACCTTGTTGAGCGCCATAATCGAGCTAGACAAAGCTCTAGCTCTCTCTCAAGACAATGCCCAGGCTTTGCAAAAAAAGGTAGCACTACTGCTCAAGCTCAATAAAAACGAGCAAGCCCTCTCAGTCGCCAACGAATACCTGGAAAGCAAACCGGCTGATGGTGCCATCCTGGCACTCAAAGTAGAGTCACTGCTCAATTTGCACCGTACCGAAGAAGCACTCAAAACTATCGAGCAAATCAAAGATACCACCTATGATGGCACAGCCATCCACACACTCAAAGGCATGGCACTAGCCCGCTCAAAACAAGGGCAAGAGGCTCTCAAAGAATTTAGCAGCGCTCTGGATATCAACAAAACCGATAGAGTAGCGCTGATGGAGCGCGCCAAATTAGAGCTAAAAGCAGACAATGCCAGGGCAGCACTGAGCGATCTCAATAGTGCTATAGCGGCCAGCAATGACGATGGGCGTCTATATATTTTGCGCTCAGCTTGCTATACCAAGCTCGGCAATAAAAGCAAAGCCCAGGCTGATATGCAAAAAGCGACAAACCTATTGCCTGAGGCGGTATCCGACACGGGAAACATTCTCGATTATTGAATCACTCAATTCTTCGCTTGTATCCAGTGCTTTGCGCAGCCGTCTGATAGCCACCCTCAGCCCCTCTGGCGATGCCTCTGAATCACTCTCCCAGACACGCACAAGCAAACTCTCAACGGCAAAAATCTCATTGGGATGTCGCATCAAAAACTCAAGCAAGGCAAAGTCCCGCGGTAGCACATGGACAGGCTTGCCAGCTCTGGTGACTTTGTGAGAGAGCGGATCAAGTACGATGTCTTTGTAGGTCAATAGCGACGAAGAAGCTACAGTACGACGTCTGAGCATGGCTCTGATACGTGCAACAAGCTCACGCAGGTCAAATGGCTTAGTCAAATAGTCATCGGCACCAGCATCGAGACCGGTCTCTTTATCGGTCACAGCACTGCGACCAGTCAACATTAAAACTGGAGTCTGCCCGCCTGACATGCGAAACTTTTTGAGGATATCGACTCCAGTCATCTCCGGCAATTCCCAGTCCAGGATAATGACATCAAACTGAGTATATTTGAGCATTTCCAGCCCCAACGTGCCGTCACTGGCGTACTCGACGTCGTATCTCTCGCCACGCAGACTATCGAGCACGGTCTGAGCCAGATCCTTGTCATCCTCTACCAGTAGGAGCTTTGCCAAGTTACACCTCGCGATAAGTGACCGATAAAATCATACTTGATACTAAAAGCAGCCGGGGCTCAGGTTTTGCCGTAAAATTCAGCGGGGATAACACTATTATGCGGCAAAGATTTTCCATATTTAAGCAGGTTT
>CAYJAM010000439.1:0-2614 GCA_964367725.1 uncultured Sphingobacterium sp.
AATGTAACCGGCTTCATGAGTAACAGGGGCCGTCAGAATGTGGCCAGTTTTTTGGTAAAAGATCTGAAAGTTAACTGGATGTGGGGGGCTTCTTATTTTGAAGAAAAGCTGATTGACTACTGTCCGGCAAATAATTGGGGAAACTGGGCATATATAGCTGGTGTTGGAAATGACCCAAGAGAATACCGTTATTTCAATGTGTTAAAACAGGCAATGGAGTACGATCCTCAGGGCGAGTATGTAAGGTTATGGATTCCGGAACTCTCAAAAGTACCCGGCCCGGGCGTTCATCAGCCATGGAATCTGACGCAAGCTGAACGATCTGAATATCAATTGGTAAACTATCTGACAGCCCCTCCCTATACACCTGAATTAGTCTTAATGAAAAAATAAATAATAAAAAGCATTAATTAATGGCTTTAAAAGCATATTTAGGCAGTATTCCTGAACATTTTTTCTTAATTTTCCGGCGTGAATATTGTGAGCTTCATTGTATGACCTTAATTTCAAATTAGCATACACTTTTACACGATTCCATGCTTAAAATCTTATTTTTGTGTCGCAAAAACTTTGTTTTTAAATGAAACCTGCATGAGCCTGATACCAAATAATAAAATGAACTTAAACTCATGCAAGCCCGACCTACTGGTGTCAGCCTGGCAGGCTTCATAGCTTTTAAAAAACAGTATTATACTAATGAAAAATTTATCATACCTCAATAACGCGAATTCTGCTTACATCGATTCTCTCTATCAGTTATACAAAGAAGACCCTGCTTCGGTAGAGTTTGGCTGGCAGAAATTTTTTGAAGGATTCGATTTTGGTCGCGGTTCTGAAGCAGGGGTAGTGAGTGCTGAAACTCCTGATCATTTCTTAAAAGAGATAAAAGTATTAAATCTAATAAATGGATACAGACAGCGGGGACATTTATTTACTAAAACCAATCCCGTTCAGGAGCGCAGGTCTTATTTCCCTGGTAAAGAACTTTCAACCTTTGGTTTAGATAATGGGGATCTTGAAACTGTCTTTAATGCAGGTGTTGAAGTAGGTATCGGCCCGGCCAAATTAAAGGATATTCTGGCCCTTGTTGAGCAAACCTATTGTCAGTCCATAGGTGTTGAATATAAGTATGTAAGAAATCCGGAAAAGCTGAAATGGTTTGAGCAAAGGATGGAATCTGAGCGTAACACACCAAATTTCAGCATTGAAACCAAAAAAGGAATTCTTAAGAAACTGAATGAAGCAGTTGTTTTTGAGAATTTTCTAGGAACCAAATTCTTAGGTCAGAAGCGTTTCTCACTTGAGGGCGCAGAAACTGTTATTCCGGCTTTGGATTTTGTTATTGGTAAAGGTGCTGATCTCGGAATAGATGAGTTTGTGATTGGAATGGCACACCGCGGACGCTTAAACGTTCTTGCCAATATCATGCAGAAAACTTATAAGGATATATTTTCTGAATTTGAAGGTAAGGGTTTTGATGCCAATACTCCTTATGGAGGTGACGTAAAGTATCATTTAGGTTATTCAACTGATGTTGAAACCGGTTCCGGGAAAAAGGTCCATTTGAGCTTATGCCCAAATCCCTCGCATCTTGAAACAGTAGATTCAGTTGTGCAGGGTATGGTTCGTTCCAAGATCGATTTCAAATATGGTGGTGACTACAAGCGTATTGCCCCAATTCTGATCCATGGTGATGCATCACTTGCCGGACAGGGAATAACTTATGAAGTTTTGCAGATGGCGAAACTTGATGGTTATAAAACTGGTGGAAGTATTCACCTTGTGATCAATAACCAGGTAGGTTTTACAACAAACTTCATAGATGCACGATCTTCGACCTATTGTACAGATTTGGCTAAGGTTACATTATCTCCGGTATTTCATGTGAATGGAGATGATGTGGAAGCCATTGTCTATGCAATTAATATGGCTGTTGAATACCGTCAGAAATACCATAATGATGTATTTATAGATATTTTATGTTATCGCCGTTATGGCCATAACGAGGCTGACGAACCTAAGTTCACACAGCCACTTTTATATAAAGCAATTGAGAAGCATCCTAATCCAAGGGAAATCTACAACCAGAAGCTATTGGATCAGGGTAGTGTTGATGCTAACCTGGCAAAGGAGATGGAAAAGAACTTCCGTGCCCTATTACAGGATAGATTGAATGAGGCTAAAGAAGATCAAAGCTATTCGGCTGTACATCAAATATTCGGTGGTTCATGGACAGGTCTTCGACTGGCAAAACCAGGAGCTTTATCAGAACCTGTAAATACCAAGGTGCCTGCAAAGGAATTCCTATCTATTGCGAAAGAAATCAGCACTTTACCGGGAGATAAAAAGTTTTTCAAGAAAATTGAAAAGCTTTTTGAGGAACGGAAAAAAATGTCGGAGACTAAGGTGTTCGACTGGGCAATGGGTGAGTTAATTGCCTATGGAACTCTGCTTCGGGAGGGTTTCAGAGTGCGTGTGAGCGGACAGGATGTGGAGCGTGGTACATTTTCTCACAGACATGCCGTCATTACTCTCGAAGATTCTAAAGAGGAATATGTTCCATTGGCTATGCTCGACAATGGAGCGGCCAAGTTCGAAATATATAATTCCCACT
>CAYJAM010000440.1:0-2613 GCA_964367725.1 uncultured Sphingobacterium sp.
GATTCGGATAAAATTGTCATAGGCATCTCAATGCTGAGTATGCAAAATGAGTTCATTGTAAATATCAGTGACGAGATGCAAAAAAAAGCTGAGGAATTAGGCGCTGAATTGATTATTGTTGATGCAGAACGCTCTCCCTTGAAGCAAATTGAACAGGTTGAGAGTTTTATAGCTCAAAAGGTAGATGTCATTATCCTCAACCCCTGCGAGTTTGAAGCCAGCTCTCCTGCAGTTACCAAAGCCCTGGCTGCAAACATCCCGATCGTGAATGTGAACTCAGCTACCAAAGTTCAGCCAACAGCATTTGTTGGCTCCAATGATGTTGAATCAGGCAGAATTGCAATGAAATTCATCGCTGAAAAACTGGGAGGCAAAGGTAATATTGTTATGATACAGGGTTTAAACGGGCAGGCTGCTCAAATTCAAAGAGAACAGGGTGCAAAAGAAATTATAAAGCAATTTCCGGGACTTAATATGATTGCCCAGCAAACAGCCGAATGGGATAGAGCTAAAAGCATGGACTTAATGCAGAACTGGATTCAATCTTATGGCACCAAGATCAATGCAGTATTTGCCCATAACGATGAAATGGGATTAGGAGCAGTAAAAGCTTTACAGGATGCCGGAATGAAGGACAAAGTAATTGTAGTTAGTATCGATGCAATTGCCGACGCATTACAGGCAGTCAAAAAAGGAGATTTAGATGCTACGGTTTTTCAGGACGCCCGCAAACAGGGAGCCGGAGCGATTGAAACCGCGGTTAAGATTGCCCGGGGGGAGCAATTTGATAAGGAATTTTTAATCCCATTCAAATTACTTACAAAAGGGGATGTAGATTCTTATTTAAAATAAATTAATCAAAAGTTAAGTTTATTAACTTACTATTAAATTCAATAATGCCTATTTGTAGTTTGACCCATTTGTGATCAGGCTATTTATTATATTGTTTCCTGAATAAATATTAGATTTAATCAACAAACAATTCTCTGGAGCCAATGAGTAGTAATGCTAAAAATAATTTTTTCGGAAATAATAAGCTGATTGCCCTGATCATTATCCTCCTTTCAATCTTTTTGCTTCACCTGATTTATAATGAATTTGCACCCTCAAATTCACTATTCTCCATCATTCCGGATAACTTCTGGTTTTTGAGATTCTTTGGAAGGCTTCACCCATTGGCAGTTCATTTTCCGGTAGCACTGCTCCTGCTTACAGCCTTCATTGAACTTAGTACAATTAAAAAATTTAATTCTCCACTACGCCCCGGAATTCAAATACTTCTGATTGCCGGAATTATTTCTTCCCTAATCTCAGCCATTTTCGGAATCTTACTGTCAGGAAGTGCAGAATACGGCGAGAATCTGATTTTACACCAATGGTTGGGAATCGCTACTGCTTTTTTAGGAATTATTGTTTGGCTTCTGCACCAAAGGGTTTTAGTAAAAGATCAAACCCAGCATATCAAAACCTATCGCCTGTCCTTATTTATCACTGTCATTGGGGTCATACTTGCCGGGCATTTAGGAGCTTCATTAACTCATGGTGATGATTACCTATCGAGTACCCTGCCATGGAGCGATAATTATGAGAATGTAGAAAATATCAGCTTTGACATCAACTCAAGTACAAGTGAAAAAGACACTCTGAGTAAAGCCCAGGAAAAAGAACTTAACTTGAAAGTGAGGGCCATATTTGCACATAATTGTTATAAGTGTCATGGTGAAGAGAAAGTTAAAGGCGAATTAAGGCTCGACCGCAAGGATTTTGTTTTTAAAGGCGGAGAGAATGGCAAAGTCATCCAACCTGGTAGCAGCGATGAGAGCGAACTATTCAGACGCATAAGCTTACCTTCAGATCATGAAGATGTAATGCCTTCCAAAGGGAAGAAACTCAGTGCAAATGATATTGCTGTAATCAATTTCTGGATTAAAAAAGGTGCCCCCTGGCCTGATGGATCAGATAAGGGTGAGGTATTTAAAAATGCTGCCATTGCTCCGAGAAATCCGGTATTACCTCCGGCTCCGGGGATTTATTCTAACCCAGTCGACCGCTGGACCAACCAATATTTTGTAAAGAATAAAATGGCCTGGCCAAAATTAGTCGATGACAGGATCTTTTTAAGGAGGTTATTCATGGACATCATTGGCTTGCTGCCCAGCCAGCAGGAAATCGATGAATTCAGTAGAGATTCCAGACCTGATAAACGGGCAATATGGAGTAAAAAATTATTGGATCGTGAAGATGATTTTGCGATGCACTGGCTTACATTCTGGAATGATGCATTGAGAAACGATTATACTGGTACCGGATACATCACCAAAGGCCGATATGCCATTACCGACTGGTTGTATCAATCGATCAAATCGAATAAGCCTTACAATCAGTTTGTCAAAGAGCTGGTAAGTCCGGAAGAAAATTCTAAAGGATTTATTGAAGGGATAAAATGGCGCGGAGTTGTAAATTCAAGCCAGCGGACTGAAATGCAGGCCGCGCAAAATGTATCGCAGGTATTTTTAGGCCTGAACCTGAAATGCGCATCCTGCCACAACAGTTTTATCAGCGACTGGAAACTGGAAGATGCCTACGCTTTTGCCAATATTTTTGCAGATACCA
>CAYJAM010000441.1:0-2601 GCA_964367725.1 uncultured Sphingobacterium sp.
AAACACTCAGGAGTTCTGGAATGCATGTTCAGCCATTTGTGATGAGAAAGATTATCGCACAGGCGGATCCTTCTTTGATGGAAAAGGACAACCAAGTCAGGTTAGTGCGGTGTCACATGGTTGTTCAACCACTTTGTTTAAGGGGGTGAATGTGATTAATACGGGGAGGAAAATCTAGAATTTAATGGAGAGTGGAGAATTGAGAGTTGAGAATTGACAATTGAGACCTGATAGCAATCGGGGATCAATTCCATTACAGCACAATCCCTGGGCACCTTGCTTATCCCCCTCTAGAGGGGGCAGGGGGAGGTATCGGATCAATCCTCCCCCTCCATCGCTCAAATCTTACGCGCCCCCCTCCAAAGGGGGACAATAATCCTGGTTCATTGTCTATTATTTTTTCTAAACCACAATCCGATAGGGATCGGGTTAAGAATTAAAGAAATGTCCATCTTAGTTCGGGGCGGATCGGATATTAAAAATCAGGATGCGATTTTTTTTAAATAAATTTTTCAAATCATTGTACAGATTCTTAAAAAGAATTGGATCTCAGAGATGTAACTTTTAACTCTACTTTATGTCTGATATTAATATAAAGCCTAGCATAAATTATTTATATATTTATTCTAATCCAATCCGCCTTTGACGGTTTCTTTACCTTCAAAGCGGTATTCCTAAACTAACCAATTAGATGAAAAGAAGAGATTTTATTTACCTGACGGGCATGGGTGCTTCTGCGGCCATGATGCCCTCAATTCCGGTTTGGGGCAACGATGTCCCTCTGGATGCCGCATTAGACCGGATCGATCCGGCACTGAAAAAGCGAATGGCCGATGTAGCGCTGAATGCTGCAAGATCACGTGGTGCCACCTATACCGATGTCCGCATCGGGCGATATCTAAACCAGTTTGTCGTAACCCGTGAAGATAAGGTTCAGAACATTGTGAACACCGAAAGCTACGGTATGGGTGTCAGGGTAATTGCCAATGGCAGTTGGGGTTTTGCCGCAACCGACAAAATGGATACCGACAGCATTGCCAAAGCAGCAGAACTTGCAGTTGCAATTGCCAAAGAAAACTCACGTTTGCTGACAGAACCTGTACAGCTAGCTCCTCAAAAAGGCTATGGTGAAGTAAGCTGGAAAGCACCGATAGAAAAGAATGCCTTTGAAGTCCCGATGAAGGAAAAGGTAGATCTTTTACTTTCAGTGAACGATGCTGCTTTGAAAGGCGGAGCAAATTATGCTAATTCGATCTTGTTCCTTGTGAATGAACAGAAATATTTCGCCTCCACTGATGGTTCCTATATCGATCAGGATGTACACCGCATCTGGCCAACTTTCTTCCTGACAAAGATTGATGCGAAATCAGGCAAATTCGAAACCCGTAATGCATTAAGTGCACCAATGGGAATGGGTTATGAATACCTGCAGGCTGGTCCGGAGCATAAAATAAAGGGCATTACAACCCTGTATAAAGGCCGCTATGATATGCTGGAAGATGCAAAATCTGCAGCAGAGCAGGTTGGACAAAAAATCACCGCCAAATCGGTTGAAGCAGGAAAATATGATCTTGTTCTTGATCCTTCACACCTTTGGTTAACTATTCATGAATCTTCAGGGCACCCAACAGAACTGGATCGTGTACTGGGTTACGAAGCAAATTTCGCAGGAACCAGTTTCCTTACCCTCGATAAATGGCAATCCAAGAATTTCAAATACGGCAGTGAGCTCGTCAATATCCAGGGAGATAAAACCCAGCCGGGATCTCTTGGTGCTGTCGGTTATGACGATGAAGGGGTAGGTACCAAAAAATGGGATATCATTAAAGATGGTGTACTGGTGAATTACCAGGCGATCCGCGATCAGGCTCATATAGTTGGCCTGAATGAATCGCAGGGATGTTGTTATGCCGATAACTGGAGCAGTGTTCAGTTCCAGCGTATGCCCAATGTATCTCTGATGCCGGGCAAACAAAAGAAAAGCATTGATGATCTGATCAAAAACGTCGAAAAAGGGATTTATATCATCGGTGATGGTTCATTCTCCATCGACCAGCAGCGTTATAATTTCCAGTTTGGCGGACAGCTTTATTACGAAATTAAGGAAGGAAAAATTGCCGGAATGCTCAAGGATGTTGCCTACCAGGCCAATACCCAGGAATTCTGGAATGCTTGCAGTGATATGTGCGATGAAAGCGATTATCGTCTCGGAGGTTCATTCTTTGATGGTAAGGGACAGCCGATGCAAACCAGTGCGGTATCGCATGGTTGTGCCACCACACGCTTTAATGGAGTTAATGTAATTAATACAGCTAGAAAAATCTGAGGATAAAATCATGTCAATACTAAGTAAAGAAGAGGCACAGGCTTTATTAAAGAAAGTGCTCAGCTATTCCAAAGCAGATGAATGTGAGGTAAACCTCAATGGTTCTGATGCCGGAAATATACGTTATGCCCGCAATTCGGTTTCTACAAGCGGAGGAATCAGCCAGAATACCCTGGTCGTATCCTCAGCCTTTGGAAAAAAACTGGGGGTAGCCACCATCAATGAATTTGATGAGGAATCCCTGAAAAAAGTGGTGCAAAGGGCTGAAGAAACAG
>CAYJAM010000442.1:0-2593 GCA_964367725.1 uncultured Sphingobacterium sp.
GAGTGCTTAGCCAAAGAGTTCCTTCCACTTTACCTCAACGACCATGATGTGCGAGTTGAAGACTATTGCAAGAAAGAATACGACCACATGCTTTCTCTCGACATGCATGTGTATGGAAAATTGCCAATGGAAAACATAACTTAATTACTTTTTAGCCATTTCAAGTCATTTCTTTTCAAACTCCTTCACTTGATTCATCCTCTCCTTGTACTCTAGCTTCTTCCGTTCCACTTCCTACTTTTTCTGCACTTCTGGCAGCATTTAGTAGTTTTTCTGAGTCAGTTTCAACATGTCCTTTTTCTCAACCTACTCATGAATCAACCTTACCTTTTATTTCTCTCCCTTTGCCAGTCAGTCCATCATTTTGTCTTTCTCAGTCTGAGGAGGGGGCACTTCCTTCTTCTCCTGCACTTTTGTCTTCGGCTTCATCATTTCCTTCCTCTGAGCTAGAATCTGTTCTTTGGTCCTTCCACCAGCAAATTTCTTCTCTTTGCTTTCCTCTGAGTCTTAGTAATGCTTTTGTTGAGAATGATCTCTAATACCACTTTCAATGGCTTTTTGCTTTCGTTCTCAAAAGGCGTCAGCGAGAGAGTGAGACGAGTTTTGCTGATTCTCTTTAAAAGATGGTGTAAAGATTTCCTGAGAAGGCAAGTGAGTTTCTTTCTTAGAGTTCTTGTTAATGAAAACTGGTTGAGGTCGATAATCATCTTCATCCATTGGCAAGTAGGGCTGAGGCAGTTTTGTCTTTAGGTGAACATTGGACTAAGCAAATTCAGATTGAGAATATGAAAACATGTCAGGGGAATTTTAGGTTGATGAGCCAATAGACTTTGACCCAAAGTCAGATGAATTGTAGGAAGAAGAGAGATGACTTGTAGGGTTTTGAGGAGACTAATGTTCTCATTACTCTTCTTAGATAGAAGGCATACTTCATTTTTCAAGTAGTCTTTTAGCATCGATCTAAGCTTGAGATCCCATTTCTGAGTTTGATGTTGTGTTATGGTAAAGGGAGCTTTGGTAATTTGGCTCAGCCTTAGCTCCACTGCTACTGATCGGCTCTGGCTGTTCCTCAATTTCATTTTCACTCTCTCCTTCATTCTCAGAGGTCAGGCCTGAACTTATTTCTTCTTAAATTTATTGCTATGGCCTTTATTTTTCCTCTTTAACTTGTTTAGATAGAACCTAAATATTATCACTGAAATTCTCTTTTGCATTAAGAACTATTTGTTCATGAGGATTGTAATTTGGAAGTTAAATTTGCTGAGGGACAGAAGATCAAAAGTTAAATTCTTCTTCTTCATCATTAAAAGTAACTCTTCATCAATTCTAGAGGGGACTTTCCTAAGTTGATTGAGAAAACTAAGGATATTGAGGAAGATTACTGTCAGCAACTTGAATCTGAACATCTGGCATTCAGATTGGCTGAGGGAGGGGTCTTGGCTAGTCATTCTTCTCTTCACCAATAATTATCTCATTTTGCAGTGGGCATTCTTCAAATAGTTTCTCAAAAGCTTGTTCCATTAACTTTTGCTTATGCATATTTTGCTTTACACTCTAGATTGGTTTGTAAACCGGATCCTTAATGCCTTCTATTATTCAGTGTTATCCGTCTGCCTTGAAAAGTAGCTTCATCTCCTCGTCAAGTTTTCTTAGGTCTCATTCAGCTCGAATTTTATTCATCGCTTCTTCCCCTCTCTCCACTTATTAGGTTTGCTGAAGTGTCTAAGTTTTCTATAGCGTGTATTCTCTTTCTCGTAACTCCTAGTTTGCTCTCTCTGCCTCTTCAAATGCATCCTTTACTCCTCAAGAGAATCCTCCGATCGGGTGAGAAGAGTCATGCTTAACTACCAAATTGTTTGAGTGTTAAGTGTTCGTGTAATTTACAATGCCTCCCTTGTTACCAGCTCCTGCTAGCATTGTATGAGTGAAAGTTGCAGGTTTTGGTAAGGAATCAAGAAATCTCTACTTTTCCTCTTCTTCCTTTTGTTTTTAAATTCAAAATTCTAATGCCTGTTCGTGTGCAATTGCTGCCTCTATCTTTCTGATCTCTTTCTTTTTGTTGATCTGAAGAATGTCCTCTACTTCTTTTTCCTTTGTCTCTGCAATCTTTTTCTCTCTCAAGATCGCTTGATTCCCCCTTCTGGCAGCAGCTTGAGTATCTCTCGCTTCTTTTGCTGATTTCTCCTGCTCCATTCTTTCGATCTCAACTCAATGATTTTCTGCATCTCTCAAAGACTTTTGAAACATTTCTTACTCAAATTTCTTCTGATTTTGCAAATCAGTGATTTACTATTGCTTCTCCATCATCAGCAAATACGATTTATACAGCTCTTCTTCTTGTTTCTCTTTTTCAAGTTTTTCCTTATAGCCTTAACCTTTTTCTACTCTTGAAATTTAAGACTCGATTCTTCAAGTTTCAACTAGTCAACTCAGTCTTGCTTGCTTTGAAACCTCTTTCAAAACTTCTTCTTCATCTATTTTTCCAAATTTTATGAATGACTTTTATGAAGCATTTTAAATTTTAGCGCTACCAACATCTTTTAATATTCAATGCTTCGGGGTTTTGGGGTTTTGGGGTTTTGGGGTTTTGGGG
>CAYJAM010000443.1:0-2587 GCA_964367725.1 uncultured Sphingobacterium sp.
GTAAACTGCAAAATTAATGAATTTAATTTAATAAGGCTGACAGGGCTCTAAGCCCTGTCAGCCTTTAGCTTAATGATCAGGCTGTGTAGTCTGGAACGAAAACTTATTTAAATGTAATTCCAAGGCCCAGGCGGATGGTGCCCATGTCAAAGTTCTCTGAAATCTGGAAGCTGGCAGGGAAGTCAATCTTCTGATAATTATAGCCAGTTTGCAAGCCTAAATTAAGTCCTGCATTTACGGGTAAGGAGTATGAAAGTCCCGCACCGGCAGTCAAACCTTTGCTTAAATTATTAAAAAGTTTTACGGCATAGCCGCCATAAGCATCCAATTTGAGTCCGCTGAGTTTAGGGTCAATGTAATAAGAAGCATTAAGTGTGATGGGCAAGGTATTGTAATTCCCTCCACCCGATTTACGGTAATTATCAGTCCCCAGGGCAAAACCGATCCCGAAACCCTGGTTCAGAAGTTTTGTAACCCCGGTACGTGTTCTAAATCCATTGAATGTTGGATTGCCTGTCAATGAGGTGCTTCCATGGACAAGAGCACTTATCTCGGTATAATTTATTAAACGTCTTGGCTGTGATAAGGCAGTGTTGCTAAGCAATATAAGCGCGGCAAACAAAAACAGGTATTGCGGAGAAAATGATTTTATATTCATAATTTCAATTGCAAATCGATTTATTTATCCCGCTAATATAATCACATAAGCTGATCTCTTTAATCCTTTTTCTGTAAATTTATGGCCAAAGGAATCTTCTAAATCTTCAATCAGTTCAAATGGCATTAAGCTTTGCATCATTAAATTCAGGGAGTAATGGAAATTGTTATTATCTTGAAAATGAGCATGATGCAATACTGGTTGATGCCGGAATTTCCTGCCGTGAAACTGAAAAAAGAATGGAACGGCTTGGGCTTACCATGAAAAAAATCCGGGCGATTTTTGTTTCACATGAACATGCCGACCATATTCGGGGAATCACAGTACTTGCCAAAAAATATCGGCTGCCAGTCTACATCACTAATTTAACGCTCAGCCGTTCAGGGATTGACATTGATACCGATCTGATCAGAACCTTTATTGCCCATCAAACTGTAAATATCGGAGATCTTGTCATTACACCATTTCCAAAATTTCATGATGCTTCTGAGCCACATAGTTTTACAATAAAGAGCAAAGGTTTTACGGTTGGGGTCTTCACGGATATTGGTTTTCCCTGTGAACATGTTATACGATATTTCGCTGAATGCCAAGCTGCATTTCTGGAAGCTAATTATGATGAGGATTTACTTGAAAATGGAAGATACCCATACCATTTAAAAGCAAGGATACGCGGAGAATATGGTCATCTTTCAAACAGGCAGGCTTTTGAACTTTTTTCGGGCAATGGAACTTATATGACTCATCTCCTGCTCTCACATCTTTCCAGGGACAATAACGACCCCCGAATTGTGATGGATTTATTCAATCAGATAAAATGCAATACTAAAATTACGGTAGCCTCAAGAGATCAGGAGTCAGAGATTTATCATATTACTGGATCTGATGTGTCTTCACGAAGATCCAATTCCGAAACAATTCAATTTTCCTTGTTCTAGCATTCAATTGTGAGATATATCATTTTTCCAATCAGCCTGAATGTTTATATTCGAATTGTGTTTTATTAATCAGCTATGGTCTTAATAATCCTGAATGTTATTTTCTGTCTTTCCTTCCTGGTCTTTGCCTGGTTTAATGTGAATGACAATGATTCCTGGCTTTGGGTGCCAATTTATCTCGCTGCTTCTGTTTTCTGCGGACTTGCAGGATTTGGAATGTTTTATCCCCTGTACTATTTGTTCCTGATCGGGTTTTATCTGATCTATGCCGGGATTTTATTCTTCGGCAAGGATGGGGTGAGAGATTGGATAGTGAAATATAAAAGTCCAAGCATTACTGAAAGTATGCAGGCAACGAAGCCCTATATTGAAAAGACAAGAGAGTTTTTTGGTCTGCTGATTATATCTGCCGCACTTGCATTGAATTATTTTATGTCAGGCGGAATTTGAAATAATTTTCAAATGCGTCTAAATTCATCGTTTAAACTATATATTATCGTTATTTTTTGATATTTTTCGCAATATTTAGTCCTCCCGACTAGAAAAAATTCAATTTCTTTGGACATGTTCGATTACGATGCAGAAAGATTAAAGGCACTCATTACAGAAGTAAGCCGTTCAAACCTCAGTCCGGATACCTGGACCTGGTTAAGTGAAAATTTATCGTCGGATGATTCAAGACAAATCAATACTGCATTTGCGGTAATGCCCAGGAAAACCGGGAAATCTATTATTCAGATCAGTCAGGGTCTAATCAGTAAAATTGATCATGTAAAGCCCGGTTTTACCGTAGAAAACTGGACCGTTGATAAACTTGGCCGGCTATGCTTATTGATACACCTTAATCCTTCAAATCAGGAAAAGTATATTAAAACGATTGAAAATCTATTTCTGGCTGCTGAGGTTTCTGAGCTTGTTGCTTTGTATTCATCCCTGCCGGTATTGGCCTGGCCTGATCGATGGAAGTTGAGATGCGCAGAAGGAATTCGCA
>CAYJAM010000444.1:0-2586 GCA_964367725.1 uncultured Sphingobacterium sp.
CCCCAAAACCCCAAAAACCCAAAAACCCAAAACCCCATTAAATTTAATTAAAGCCCTGGCTAGCATACCCAGAGCTTGTTAGAGTCGGCAACAAGATTTCAAACTTCCTACGTTTTAAAATGCTTATCGATAGAAGTCTGATGGATGAATGAAGGGAAATATGAGTCTTCATTCTCGCTTCCATGCTCTGTGTCTTCTATTATTGATACGTCTAGTTTGAATGGGTCATCAGAGGCTCCTTTGTCCTCCATTTTCCCAAAACTGTACTGGTTTTCGATTTGCTCTAACGTACTCTCTGTGTTTAAGTGGTAAGAGTCAAATCGAGAGAAGATGGAATCATCAAATATTCATGTGAACTGCTCATAGTTTTCAAAAGAGTGAAGAATGTTAGGGACCTAGAAATAGAAGTCATTCATGTGATGAGAGTGGAAATTGAAAGTATCGAATGAGTTGTGATAGTCAATCGGATTGAAGAAAATCAGACAATCGATGTCTCCTTTGACTGGATTGTTGTTGACCGTTGCGTTGAGCTTGTTTCTTGAGTTTATCTCTCCAGCATTCATCAAAGTAGTCTCTTCTTTTGATGTCATTGTTTGTTCAGCTAAGAATTTAACGAGCTTATTTTGTTGGTCTAAGCTTTTGCTGAGGATGTTTTCCTTATCCTTTGCATATATTACTTCTAAAGGCTCGTCGTATGACATAAAAGAAACTCAGTTCCTCATCAGATTCATTCGTTTCTTTAGTTTCTGCTTGATTTTTCATAGTTGGATCTTCTGTAATCTGTTCTGTCTATCTTTTTCTTTTTCAACTTATTGGCTCCAAGCAAGTATATCCTTTTCAGTTAGAATTTGCTTCAGCTCACTACATAAAGCAAGCTTGATTTCAGGATCATCAAGGTTCAGTTCTCTCATGAGATCGACAACAACTTCTTCTCTTGTGTCTTTGACCAGATCAAAGTCTATGATAATGTCAAGTCAAGTGCCGATCTCAAAGAAGGCATCATTTCAAACTTCGATGCTGATCTGTATAGGTATTGTTTTGTTCTGAAGTTGCTTTAATTGCTTAAGACTAGAATTTGAAGAACCTCTTCTTATGCATTGCATAGTGCTTTTCTAAGGAGACTTTAGGGGATCGATGTGACCAAAGTTCATCATTGATTGCTGCTACCTTAATTTCGGCTTCTTTTTCTCTTCAGACTTTTGAACAAACATTTCTTCCTCTCCAAATGTGTCTTTTCTCTGCCTATTTGTTTGATATTTCGAATGCTTATGCATGTTTGGAAACGAGCATTATTGTTCCATCTCGTATTTTTCAGATTCTTCAGGTCGGTGGGATGAGCTCTTTTCATTAAGAGGTTAAAATCCTTTCACGTTAAAACGATGATTTGAATGAGTTTTATCAAACAGCTTTTTAGGCATGAGGTGTCGATCGGTATTGTTTTTCTTTGTCTTGAACAATCTACTTGGAATGAAGTCTGTCTTTATACGGAAATTTTTGTACTCATAATCATTAGAGAGTTCTTGTAAAAATTTGTGTTGCATGAGGTCGGCTACCGTAGGTCTGTCCTCTGGATCATCCATCAGACATCCTTATATGAAGTCTTTAGCAAGTTTGTCCTCAATGTTAGCAAATATGATCTCTTTATCTCCTCTCTAAATCAGCTTGCAAAGTTTGTGGAAAACTTCTCTGGGCTCTTGCAATGTGATGACTTCCAATAAAAGGAGTCCCAGGCAAAAGACATCGTACTTCTCATCCATCTTTTGCTTGCTTAAGTGATCCAATAGGCACAAATCTAAAAACTCTTGACGTCATCGATAACTTACTTATGCTAAGAGAATAGGCTTTTATGTACCTCGCGCATATGTCTCCTACTCAAGCCTCTCCAGTCAAGATATATATTGTTTGTGCATTAATTCTTCCATGGAAAATCCCTGTGGAGTGAAGAAGCGCAATTCCTAAAAGAATTTGAGAGAACCACTGTTTGATGACCTTTACTTTAAGGTTTTTGACTCGCTTTATATACTCGCCTAAAGAACCCGAAGTTATGAGTTCCGTTATGATCACAAGCTCGTTGACTTCATTTTTAAGATAAACTCCCTTGTAGTGCAGCACATTTTGATGCTTTAACTCAAGAATTTTGGAGAGTTATTCGACCAAGATGTTCCTTTCGACTTAAATTATGAGAACGTACCTAAAGACATGCCTGCCAGATTATACACATTCCATGCTATTTCCATGCTATTTTCAGAGTCAAAGCCTCTGTAAATTTTCCGAGTCTTTGAACATGAAATCCTCTCGTCTAACTAGATATGAGGCCTGAACTTACTTTAATAAACCTGCCATCAGAGGTGGCCTCTCTAGAGTCATTACTGTTTTCATCAGAAAGATGCTGGTCGCTCGAACTAAAGAAAGAGTTGTAATTCAGGTCTGAGGACTCGCCGAGTAGGGAAGATTGCATGTCGCAAGTGTCTTCCGAGCAAGGAATCTCATAAGACCTCCCAAAATCGTTACTTTTCATGTGTTTAAATTGTTTACTCATAATATTGACGTGGGGTTTTGGGGTTTTGGGGTTTTGGGGTTTTGGGG
>CAYJAM010000445.1:0-2581 GCA_964367725.1 uncultured Sphingobacterium sp.
ACCCCAAAACCCCAAAACCCCAAAACCCCAAAACCCCTATTCGTTGAAGAAATTTATTGAGAGAATAGAAGTTATTATGTGGCTCGGGTTGACTGCCACTTTGCAGATGCTTAGTGGCAGATTTGAATGTTGATCTCAGAGCCGGGTTCACTTTGGGGAATCATTTTTCTCTTCTTGATGATCTTGAGGGCAGCATCTGTGTCGCCCTTTCTAAGATTTAGATAAATCAGAGCATAGGCTAAAGCATTCACATCTCCGCTAAGCTTCATGGTCTGAACAGCTTGCTTGATGCTTGTTTCTGCCTCCTCAAGATTATCTGTCAAGAAGTTTAAAGTCGCCATATTGAGAAATACTATTGCTGAGCAAGTAAGAGCCGAATCTTCTGGTAAACCAGTTAAGACGTTTTCAAAGGTACTTGCTAGAGTAGGTTTACTCTCAGTATTCTCGGCGCAGTCTCTAAGCACATTTAAAGCTTCAGAGTGATTCCCCTTTGAGATGTGAGCCTCGGTTTGAAAGAGAGCCACGTTAAACCTTACAAGAGGAGAGAGATTAAACTCTCTCATCAGGATGTTTGAGTACCTTATTGCTTCGTCGAATCAAGTTTCCTATAAGCAGCTATATGTCATAAAGTAGTAAGAATGCATTAAAAGAGATTCGTATTTCTTTGTTAAAGCCATTGACTTATAATGTCTGTATTGATCTTCTCGTTTGAATTCCTCTGCTTCTTGAAATCCGTCTTAATTGTCTAATATTGGCGCATCCGAGAGCTAATCGTCACCTGCCTTTTCTTTGTCACTGCAGAATTTGATGTTGTGAAATGATTGTTAAATGTTCACAAGATTGATTTGGTCAAAAAGTTTTCTTTCATCTTCCTCAACTCTCTTTATAGTTTCAATTGCGTTTGAGAAGCACCTAATTGAGGAAGCATATGTCATTTGTCCAAGTTCATCAACATTGGGTTTCTGAGGCAATAGAATTCATCAAGTAGCGTTTTTAAGTTTGATTTGAGTCTTGAAAGCTTCTAATTCATCAGGTGAGAGCTGAGGGGAGTTGACTTTTTGGCAAAAGAAGTTTGTGAGGGTAGAGTTGTTTGAAGATGACACGTTATAAGCCTGTATCTTAGTGCATGCACCAATGTTCTTTATTATTGAAGCCCCCATCATGAACCAGCATCTGGGTTCACTTGCAAGAAGTTAAGAAGCATTTTCAAAGCATTTATAAGCTCATTTGAAGTCTTTCTAATTGTACAGAGTTAGTCCAAGGTTGAATAGAATTTCATGTCATTTTTAAGATGTGTGGTTGGAAATTAGCTCGAACACATTTGACACCATATGTTGTTTACCATCTTTAGAAAGATATTTAAGTGATTTTGTCAAGTAAAAGTTGGCAAGGGCATATTTTTGCATTCAGAGATGAATCAATCCAAGATTGTTGAAATACTGAAGAGGATGCTGTTGATTAGTGACTTTGTAAATTTAATCAGTCTCCAAATCTTCTTATTTGAGAGAAGCAAATGCAGAAGGATGCTTAGTTGCTCCTCAGTCATGAAGTGATAAGTTTTAGAGGGCAATTTAGTAGTTTCCTAGTAGAGTTTCTTGTCTTGCTTTGGTGTAATAGTAAATTGCTTGGCAGTGAGTGTTCAAATGCTGGTCTAAAGATTGCATGGTGCTTGATGATCAGTCTAAGACTTTTTCAAGATTCTTTTTCATTTCTTTGAGAGATTCCCCTGATTCTTTAAGGTTGGACTCTTTTTGATTGATGAGTGTTTCATAATAGCTCAGAGCAAAATTGTATTCTTCAATGCATGGATTCTTTGGACTTTTAGCAAATTGCTTCAAATAGCTGCCGATTAGTACTGAGAAAAACTCTATTTGAAGCTTTTGATCTTTCTAGCTCTTTTACATTGGCTTAACTTTCTTTCCTTCAGAATTATCAAGGACCACATATATGTAATCTGAGCTGTAGTTAAGCTTCATGTCTTATACCTTTTCAAGCATTGATTTGAGAAAAACGAGATCATTGAGAATGCTTCAAGCGGCACCAGTTTAGTTGCTGTCTATGAGAATTTGAAGGACAATGAATGCACTTTTGATAACTAAAAACTGTTCAGCTACATCACACTTAGTTAGCAGATTCAACAAGATTTGTAAAGCCTGGCTAAACTATTAGCTTTAGAAAGCAAACACCCCTTCATCGTATTCGATCAGATAATTGTTCTACTACTCATCTGACGGCGGCAATTTAGCCAGTGGAGCTAATTATTTGAATGTCTTATATGGACATGAACAGTCTTTTGAGAAGTATTCTAGGAGTATCTCAACAAATTCCTTTTATCTTTTAAGCCTTTCGGGCTCCAATCAAGCCTCTTCATCACCTTTCTGCTCTGAGATCTTGAACAAGCCTGTCAATTATCTACAGTATGAGTAATTTGCCAAACCTGGTTTCTCGAGCCTAAAGGTTCTCATTCAAAGCCTAAAAGGCTCTGTTGAGAGGAGAAAGGCATAGAAGAGAGGCAGACACTTACTTATTGAGGTTTTTAAAGTTGGATTGTTTGAATAAATCAAACAACTTACTCGATTAT
>CAYJAM010000446.1:0-2577 GCA_964367725.1 uncultured Sphingobacterium sp.
AATATTTAATTCCTCCTTTTTCCATCCGGCCATTAAGCATAAACCATAAACCTCCATCACATTCAGCGCACTGGTAGTATGGCTAATGATATACCGGTGACAGCCTTCAGGTCCGTTAAAGCGTTGAATGGTTCTGATGGAAAGTATGGTATCAAAAGTATCCTTATCAAGATCTGTATCAACTACCAATGAATCAATATTCTGCAAAAGCTGAATTTTTGATTCTTCTGAAAGGTTTTTATAATTTTTGGGAAGAACACTGGTTTTTTCTGAAACAAGTTCTACCAGTTCCCTATGAACCGAGCTGTCCTGTCTCACATCCAATGAGGCAAAGAACAAACCAAATAAGTTAACCTTATCGAGCAAATTGTTCACCTTGTTTAGAAACAGGCTATTATGTTTTTCAATGAGTATATCCCTTATTTCTACTAAAGTTGCAATTATTTCATCTTTAGACAGATAAGCATTATATCCAGGAATAAACAGATTCTTATAAAGCCGGTCTTCCAGAGAAGCCAATAAGGTATCAACGCCCTGGAACGTCAGTCTGCCTTTAAGCAAGCGCACCTCCATATAATAGCATTTGATGATACTTTGTCTTAAAGCTTCAGCAACTTTTAAGGTAGTATCTGCTTTTACAAAAGGGTTTCCATCACGATCACCTCCAGGCCAGAATCCCATTCTGATCAATTGATTTTCTTGTGTTACTGCATCCGGAAATTCACTGTTCAGAAAAGATAAAATATGTCCGGCAGAATGATAAAACACATTCTCTAAAAACCAGATCAGGTTAACTGCTTCATCGTAAGGCGTTGGCTTTTCCTTTTTGAAGAATGGTGTTTTTCCTAATTGCTGCAAATAGGTGTTCACTAAAACCGTATCATCCTTTTGAAGTGCTTTCCCAAGATCATGAATAATACCCAAAACTGCACTCGGATAAAATTGATTTGGGTGCGCCGTAAGTACCAACCGAACAGAAAAATCTTTGAGTTTATCTGCCAGTTGCCGCTGGGAACTGGTTTGAATAACTTCGGTTTGAAGCTGCTTTAAGGTACCAGAGCCTTCCATATCATGGGTTGCACTAAATGCCGCATCTTCCAGCGCATCAAACAAAACTACCTGTCTTTCAGAATATTGAATAAACCTGAATAAAAGATCTATTTGCTCTTTACTACTGACATAGTTGGTATACTGGCGGAAAAATGAATCGATAATTTCTGCCGGACTCTGATTGTTGCGAAAGCCTTCTTCACAATGAAGTAAAAATAAAGAAAGTAAAATTCCTGTTTTTTCAACCTTATGAAAGGGCAGAGAAGTAAACAAACTGTTATACATCTCAAACTTGGTTCCAACAAGATTCCTAAATTCAGCCAGGGTATTACTCATAATAATTCATTCTAAATGCAAAGATACAGCGCAAAACTGCATAGGGGCTGAAATTACATCAAAATGGAGGGAAATCAAAAACAGCGCTATAAAAATATGCTATTCTGTATTCATGTGGGATTCAAAACCTGATGATTGCGGGTTCTTTTCAACAATTCAGAACACTGGCATCATTTATTATTTTAAAAAATCATGAAGATGTTTGTTGAACTCATCGGCCTGTTCAAGATTCGAAACATGTCCGGCATCATCAATAATGCGAAGTATTGACCCTTCAATCTTTTGATTCATAAATTCAGACTGAGCAAGTGTTGTAACCTGATCTTCCCTGCCGCAAATAATCAATGTTGGAATTTTCACCTCACTTAATGAAGAACATGTTTCTGAACGCTCAGCTAATGCTTTTAGTCCCATCATTATTATTTGCTTAGAATTTGACAGGATAACATTTCGAAGTTCTTCAACTATTTCCTTCTTTTCAGTCAATGAATCCTTATGGAAAACATTTTTTATAAATCCTTCAGTGAAGTTTCCGGTTCCGTTCATAGCTATGTCATCGATGAGCTTTAGGCGTTTTTCTTTTCCTTCTGGTGTGTCAGCGATGCATTGTGTATCACATAAAATCAAGGCTTGTAAACGATCAGCATATCTTTTACATACATTCAGAGCTATATAACCACCCATCGATAATCCGCAAACAACAGCTTTATCAATGTTCAACTTATCCATAAACTGTATTAAATCATCACCAAACAAATCCATGCTCATGACTGATTCCTCGTCTTTGGAATTTCCAAATCCTCTTATGTCACAGGCAATCACTCGATTTGAAGACTTTAAAAAATCAAGCTGAGCCTGCCACATTGATTTACTGAAAGGAAAACCATGTAAGAAAATTACCGGAACAGCTCCTTCTCCAAGATCATCATAGGATAAATCGAAGTTATTTACCCGTGTAATCAAATTATACCCCTTAGTTACTTTTTCCATAAATTTCTGTTTAACAAACTATGATAGTAAATGATTTTTTGAATCCAAAATTGACCAATTCCTATTTTTTAACCCTTAATTAGTATTTTGATCACAAACCTAATGATGAAATAGAGTTTCACCTTATATGATTTTTGTAAAGAGTTATAAAATTCACACTTAAATTAAATATCTTCTTTTTATAAGGCCTTTAGAGATATT
>CAYJAM010000447.1:0-2573 GCA_964367725.1 uncultured Sphingobacterium sp.
TCTGATCCGTGTTTTATAAGCTCTGTAGTTGTAATTCCCAAATAAAACTAATGCAATGAGCACCAGCAAAAACGGGCTGTAATATAAGTTTGGATAAGCCCCGGAAGTTTTTAAAATTATAAAGGTAATTAGGGCGACATTGATCAGGGCAAATATCCACCACAAGGTAACAGGGCTTGAATATTTGGAGATCAGGAACATAGGAATTAGCCGAGAAGAAACCCCGATAATCAATAATAAAAACCATCCTGCCAGACCCATATGGGCATGTATCGATAGGTATTCAATTGAATTCTCCGGGAGCCATGAACGGCTGAAATTAAAAACCAGCAGTAGCCCGAAAAAGGTCGTTGTGAATAACCAAAGTGAGGCTGTGGCAATAAAAAAAGCATGTATATTGTACTTTTTGCTTTCTATGATACTTCCGATAACATTCAGAAAATAGCAAATCACTGAAGCGTTGACCAGAATAGCACCTGTTTGCAGAATCAGTCCGGTATTGAAAAGATAAAATCCGGTTACCAGTAGCGGTATGCCAATTGCAGCAAAAATAAAGGATAGTAAGGCGAGTAAAAAGCTGTCCAGCTTTCCTTCGATCAGAACAGGTAGCAACTGGTGACTGGCGCCAAGAATGATCATGGTTCCCCATCCCAATGCCATCAGGTGTGTGATGGCAAGGGTTTTAGGATTAAAATAATGCTGTTGGATAATGTCCGTATTAAGCAACAGGAGGCTGCATGATATTAAAAAGGAAACAGCTGCAAAAACATAAAAGGGGAGCACAACTTTGTAAGAAGTTGTTTGCTGTAATCCCGAATCCCTTGTTACCATATTATTTCTTAAATATCAACAGAAATACTTCCGTTTCACTTATCTCATTGATCCGATATTCAAAGTTTCTGTCTTTTAGTTCACTCAATAGAAATACTGGAATGCGTTTATGATGAACGTATAATGCTTTGCCATGTTCCAGTTTATCAAGTTCCTCCAGAATGGTCATCATTGGGCCGGGCATTTCCAGATGCCTGACGTCAACTTCAATCATCCTGTTTTCATATTGCTTTAAAAGTTGATCCCAGTCATTATCAACTCCTTCAGGGGCAGCTTGATGTATGTTTTTGGCCGGCTTGATTCTGTAGAAATAGGTTTCAATCAGGTTCTGTTCAATCAGATCGACATACGATTCAAAACCTTGTTTCTCCAATAATTTGATCAGGGGAGTGGGCTCAAAGGTGTTTATAATTTTCAATACCTGGCCTTCCTTCAGCCCTTTGATATGCCTCTGAATTAGTTTTAGCGGGTCATTCCCCTCTGCAAGCATCGCCCTGACATCCAAAGAGATAATATGTGCAGATTCGATGTCCTTTACAAATTCTTTCAGTGATTTTCGCAAAACAAGATCCTGTTCCTGAACTGAATTGTCGGAAACAAAGCCCAGAGGTTTCAATATTTCAAAGAAATCCTCTGGTTTGCATCCCCCAATCTTTGCAGCCATTCCTATACTGGTCCTGCCGGCCATAAGTTTCCTGAGGACCGGATTACGCAGTTTCTTAAAATCCGGACTTAGGGTTATTATTGCTTCAAGCGCATCCGGATGAAACTTTAAAAGGTCCGCGATTTTAGTTTTAGAATTTATCTGCATCTCTTTTTTATCTTCAAAATTCTCACATCTCATATCTCACATCTCATATCTTATATCTCACATCTCATCTCACGCCTTCTCCATTTCAATTGCTTTTGGAAACAGAATGTTGTTTTCCAAATGGATGTGCAGGTGAAGATCATCTTCAAACTCCTGTATCATCTTATAAAGTAATTTGTAACTCGCACAAGCATCTGAAGGAATTGCATATCCATTACTCAGCTCACGGATCTGGTCAAAAGCCCTTCCTACAAGATCATGGTCATTCTCCAAATCATCAATTAAACCAGCCAGATCTTTCTCTTGTTTAACTAATGGAAGATTCCCTTTCCGTGCTTCAACGATCTTTTTTATGTAGGTAAACAATACATTTTCCTCCTGAGCCATATGTTCAGTCAGCTCTTTGTTTATCTCTGCAACCAGTTTTTGAATCTGCTTGAGTTCAGGATGCTGTGAGCCATGTACCTGTGCAACTTTTGAAGCATAAATCATTAGTTCAGGTAAGTACTTCCTGACATAATTATGATGGGTATTTACAATATAATCAGCCAGAAAATCTATACCCCAGTCATTATAGGAAATGTTACTTGCCTTGCTTTCTGTTTCTATTTGCCTTAATTCTGTTTGTACTTTTGTCGCATCAATATTCTTTTCAGCACATACCTCTGCTATTGTCTTTTTACCACCGCAACAGAAGTCGATTCCGTATTTTTTGAATACTTCAACTTTACGCAGGTCTTTTACAGCGATCTCTCCAATGGTTTCCTGCCCGTCCTCTCGTTTCGTTACTTTTACATCCCACCAATCAGGTCCATTTTCAAGGTATTCCCAGTTAAAGATGTCACCACGCTCACCAAGCAGCTGATAGAATACAGGCTTGGGATCATGGTCGTTATGAATAGTTAGGCTTTCTCCGGGTTTAAGATCATCA
>CAYJAM010000448.1:0-2567 GCA_964367725.1 uncultured Sphingobacterium sp.
ATCATCCGCAACCCTGGCGAAAAAGAGGTTTGATCACCAAGGAAAATCCTGCTAAAGGTTTATACCCAAAACTTATTTCAGAAGGCTATAATCTTCAGGAATTGCATGCCCTGATGGCTCCCCGTCCATTTCTTGTTTCGGGAGGTTCTGAAGATCCCGCAAATCGCTGGATTCCATTGAATCATTCTGTTGCAGTGAATAACTTATTGGGCTACAAGAATCGTGTTGCCATGACAAACAGACCTGAACATACTCCGAATCCTGAGTCTAATGAAGTGGCGTATTCGTTTTTGGAGTACTATCTTAAGTATTGAGTAGTGAGTATTGAGTAGTGAGATTTGATTCATGTTCAGATGGGATTTACAGATTAAAACAAAATTGATCTGATGACATCCGTTGACCCAGATAACTGATAACTGATAACCGATAATTGAACCAGGAACCAAGAGCCAAGAATCAAGACATTTAATAACTATTTAGCAATTGTCAACTGTCAATTGTCAACTCTCCATTCTCCACTCTCAATTAATAATCCTACTTCCCAATTTTAATCAATTCTACTTCAAATATAAGTGTGCTGTAAGGTGGAATATCCTTGCCAGCACCACGCTCGCCATAAGCAAGTGCATAAGGAATGAAGAAACGATATTTTGAACCAACAGACATTTGCTGTAATCCTTCTGTCCAGCCTGGAATAACCTGATTCAATGCAAAAGAAGTGGGTTCTCCACGGTCGTAAGAACTATCAAACTGTTGACCGTTTGTCAGGGTCCCTTTGTAATGAACAGTTACTTCATCGGTTGAAACCGGTTTAGCACCAGCACCAGGAGTCAGGACTTCAAATTGTAAACCACTTGGAAGAGTTGTGATCCCCGGTTTCTGCTTATTATCACTTAAATATTTATTTGCTTCGGCTATAGCACCTTCAAATTTCTTCTTTTCAAGAGCATTCAAAAGACCATAGATTACCTCCTGTGATTTTTCGGGGCTGAAAATGACATTTCCGCCAGAGAAGACATCACTCATCGCTTTGGAAACCAAAGTGTAATTCAAATTATTTATTCCTCTGTTTTTCAGGTCATTAGCAATGCTTGCGCCAAAGGCATAACTCGCTGAATCCAGTTGTGTTTTAAAAATTGGTGCAGCGGCAGGTTTGGTCTGTGCTGTACTGTAGGTTGATATAGTTGCGGCTGCAAACAGTATTAAGTATCTCTTCATGTTATTTTTGATTTTAATCTATTGAATCCAGTAAACGGATCGGGCCGCTAATATAGACAGCCTGATGATAAATAAACAATATTCTATCTAATTTTTTGTTTCGTGATTAAATACTAAATTGGGATGATGAAAGTTGACTATATCGCCCTTTCTATTCCCATATTTTTTTTTCTGATCGCTGTAGAGCTTGGCTATGCTCTGTACAAAAAGCTTGATTACTACAGACTAAATGACTCTCTCTCTAATTTGAGTCAGGGTATAGGATCTCAATTAGTTGGGATATTTCTTAAAACAATTACTTTTTTCGGCTATTTATTCATCTATGAGCATTGGAGATTCTATACATTTCCCAATACTTTATTAACCTGGATTTTGCTTTTTTTAGGCGTTGACTTTTTCTATTATTGGTTCCATCGTAAAAGCCACCAGATAAACGCTTTATGGGCAGCCCATATTGTTCACCACCAGTCTGAAGAGTATAATTTAACGGTGGCTTTACGGCAATCATGGTTCCAGTCGGGTTTTGCCTGGGTTTTTTACCTGCCCCTTGCCTTTGCCGGCTTTGAACCGATTATGTTTCTTACTGTTAGTGCATTCAATACCATTTATCAATTCTGGATACATACCCGCGCAATTGGCAGAATGGGTCCGCTGGAATGGTTTTTAAATACCCCTTCCCATCACAGGGTTCATCATGGTTCAAATCCGAAATACATTGATAAGAACCATGCAGGTACTTTAATAATCTGGGATAGAATGTTTGGAACATTTCAGGATGAAGAAGAGGAAGTAGTTTATGGCATTACCAAACCTCTGGCAAGCTGGAATCCGGTATGGGCAAATTTTCACTATTGGGCCGATTTATATTCCAGCTCAAAAAATGCCCGAAGTTTTATTGATAAGATAAAAATTTTTATCAATGCTCCGGGATGGTTCCCTGATTATCTGGGCGGAATGCAATATCCTAAAGAGATCGATATCAGGACCTACTCTAAATACAGTCCAGCTTATGATAAACGATTCAAAACGTATATTCTCATTACATTTTTGTTCACTTTAAGTCTTTCAAGTCTGCTTATTTTCATCAATTCAGAATTGAGTACTTTACAACTTATTGCCTGCAGCCTGCTGTCAATTCTTAGTCTTACTAGCTGTGGTATTTTGATGGAGCAGCGGAATTGGTCTTACTGGTTTGAAAATGTCAGAATTTTATTTTGGATTTTGGTTCCACTCACTTTCTACAACAGCGTTTTTTTTACAAATCTGATTATTATTAACACCATTGCAGTATTGCTTTCATTTGTCTGGTTCAATCGCCTTAAACGGAGTACACATGTTTAAACGTCACA
>CAYJAM010000449.1:0-2558 GCA_964367725.1 uncultured Sphingobacterium sp.
TGTAAACTTCTTACATCACCTTTTTCTTAGAGCTTTCTTCTTTCAGTAAGTACTTATTGATAGACTTAATTGCGACTAATCCGTTGCATAACTTATGCATGGCTAAGTTAACTTTTCCAAATGCACCTTATCCTAACACTTTACCAATTCGGTAAAATTCATATGTAGTTGATGGAGCAAATCCAGTAGTCTCAAAGGATTGTTTGATGAGAAGCTTAAGTTCTGAAATTGATTACTCCCATTATGAGACTTTTGAGAGGGGCTTCTCTGAAAATTTCTTTGTGAACTTGATTTCTTCATTCTAAATAGGCTTTTAGCAACTTAAATCACCTTAGTCTGTCATTAGAAGCTCAAACTAAGCAAAATTATCTCTTGAAGGATTAACACTTGAAATAGTATCATTATCTAATGTTTCTGTAACAAGTTTGATAGAATCCAGCTGTTTCTCTTAAATAGACATCGCTGGTCTATCTTCTTTGTTTTTCTAAGGCTGTATGTGAATCTAAGGTCTTTCTTACTCGAAGTTTAATCTTTTGTATTCTTAAAGTCTTAGCTATTATGGAAGCATCTCAGGCATTTGAACGATTGATGATGAAAGAGCTTCTTGATTGATTTGTTTGAGAAGTTGATTGAAGTTACTTCCTTTTTGCATTTTTGGAGATGTTCCCGATGAGCTTCATTAGGAACCCCGATTTGACCTTTGTCAACTTTGCTTTTTGAGATGATGACTTTTAGGATTGATCATTTTTCTTGGTTTGATTGCTAACTTGGATTTCTTTCAAGATTTTGTGGATATTTGAGATCCGCCAGATTTTCTTTTGATTATCAAATTCACATTTCCCCCAACGTTAAAGATAATCCCAAGCTATTATGATGAATTTGCAGAATGCCCAATAATAGATTTATGTTTCTCATTGTGAACGCTACTCATCTACTAAAATTCTCAATTGCTATTTGTTGTTGAGAGATTCTAGTAAATTTATGAGATTGCTTGGATAGATTTCAACTGATATTTGTTTCATAACTCATGTTCTGATTTGGTCCGTTTGTGCTTTAGATTTTTAGAGCTGTCTGTAAATGGGTTCACATATGGATACAAATTCTGATCTTTTCTTGATGGTTTCATTGAGGAACTTCAATTTGAAGCCTATTGCATCTAGGAAATATAGTGATTCTTTGGGGAGGATTGAGTTATGTTATCATCGACGGCAGATATTTAACTAGTTGCAACAAGATCTTTAGGGAAGTGAAGGTTTTGCGTTTATGTTCTGTGATGTGATTTGTCTCTTCAATGATGAATTTTTCCTGTTGTCTTTAAATTCGCCATTTCCAAAACCCGTTTGTTAGACAAAGAAATTGGTCTTGGAGAAGGAATGCCAGTTTGAGCCTTTGTCGCTTTAATTCGCTTGTTGCTTACTCTCATAGATCAATGCTAATTCACTCAACTTGGATGTTTGAATCAGATCTAATGATCTAATTGATCATACATGAGTTCCTTCTCAGCTTATTTGATACCTCTGTAATCTTCTGGCTCAAATTGAGAATCAGCAAGTCTATCTGAGCTCATTACAGTAGAGCATTGCTAATTTCTTCCTCACTTCTTAGTTTCACTTCTCTTAATCTTTGAGCTTGGAGTTTCTCATCACTTTGAAGGAAATTAGATCATTGAGTTGTGAAGTTTGTCTAAAGATTCTGATTCTCCTACTCAAGGAGTCTCTCCTTTAGAGTTGCATGCATTTGAATTGAGATTTGTTTTTGAAATGAAGTTCTAAAGTGGAACAAACTAACTCTCACTAAGCTAAGGACTCAATTCTGGATTTTGCAATTGATTCTTGATTGCGAAGTACTATTGAACTGAGCTCTTTTTGTTTGTTTACATTTTCTGAATTTTTGCTGGAGCAGTTAGTACTTACTGATTCTAAACACTCAAGTTTTTAGATTGCATTTTTCAGAAATATTCTTAGACAAATTGCTAGTTGTTTGCTTTAGTTCTTGAATTGCTTTTTCATTTTCATTCCTCAGATTTCCTATCTTTTGACTTAGAGAGTGAATGGGAATTGCTGTTTTGAGAAGTTTTCACTCCTCCTCTATGCTGAGGATGCTCTCGTTACTACATGAAAACTTGCATTTGAGTAAGTGTTTTTCATTCAGCCGATGATTTGAAATGTGAACCTGCTTCCCTTTAAGAGGCTGGAACAACTTACTTGAGTTTCTTCTTTGCTCCTAAAATTCAAGTAATTGACTTTTGATTCTGAGAATCTGACTTCTTATGAGACTTCACGTTCAAATTCTTTGAGGTTGACCTGTTCGCTCTGACTTCGCTTGGGTGACTTTGCTTGTCCCTACCCGAAGATTTTGTTCTCAAGTTCTTTGAAATGTTCAAAGAGTTTTAGTCTGAAGTTAATGTAAGTTACTTTCTCTATTAAGTTTTATCTTGGGTACTAAAACTCCTTTTGAAATGGAGAGCTAATGTGCATGCGCCTTCTTTATCATTAGCCAATTTAAATAATTGATGTTGAAAAGGGGTTTTGGGGTTTTGGGGTTTTGGGGTTTTGGGG
>CAYJAM010000450.1:0-2526 GCA_964367725.1 uncultured Sphingobacterium sp.
TCCAAAACGGTTCAAAAACCGTTCGAATTTCGACCAAAAAACTTATCACATAACGCCTGTTATGTTAAATTGACTGTTTTTAGAACACTGTCTGATAGCACAGATGGCACTCTTAGCAGCTATGTGGTAACTACCCCACTAAGGGGTTGTAATCCCTAAACCGCGAAAACTTTAACTTTTTGTATTCATTAGATTTTTTTTAAAAGATTGAACTGCCAAAACATTGAAAATGGTAACTAATGGAAACCGTTTACGTCACATTGTCTAGGTGACGGGTAATGTTACTGTTTTTCTGCGATTTCTGACCATATTTTTGATGTCACACAAACGAACGTCTGCGTGACTAGCAGAAGCCCATCTCTACAAAAAGATTTCGCAGTTTCGGGCTTACAGCCCCTATATGGAAACTGCTTTGATGAGGACGAACGGCTTACCGCCTTCTCGGCTCAGATGGTCGCAAAAAGAAAAATGGCTGGGAGAGAGTGCGCGTAACGTTATGTTCAGTTGTTGTTAGAGCTGTGAAAATTACAAGGAAAGGCTGATGTTCTGGAAAGGGTTACTTGCTGGCTGCCCAAGCCGTGTGAAAACCATGTAACCAAGCGTCTAGCTTGGCTTTTTATAGGCTACAAAAGAAAACACCCGTCACAAGGACAGGCGTTTTTGAATCCCGCAATTGCAATCTTTACCTAAAAAAGGCAGCCGACGGCAGTGCTACAATATGAGAATTAACTTCTCTTTTCGTAGCTTAGTTCACCTTTGTTAACGATTCAATATGTAATAAATGTCACCCTATATTTATATATATAATATAATATATTCGTATTTTTTTTGTTAATCGGAGATTTTTGGTGAAAAACCAGTCATTTGTTGGTAAATGGGGGGAGCAGACCAGTGATTTAGGATGGACTGCCGTGCCGATTGCATTGTTATTCTTGCAAGGGAAATTGAAAATTAGTCCGATTGAAATGAATGTATTAATTAACCTTTTGATGCATTGGTGGAAATTAGACCAATTACCCTATCCTTCACAAGATGCCATTGCCTACAGGATAGGTGTATCAAAAAGAACCATTCAAAGAGCTGTAGCTAAACTGGAGAGTTTGAAAATTATTAATGTTGTTGCAAATCCCAGAGGAAGCCCAGTATTTAGGGGCAGGAATGCTTACGACTTGTCACCTTTGGTGAAATTGCTAGATGAAATGTCTATGGAGTTAAGAAACGATTTAGAGAAACACTCTAGATTTAAAAAAATGATTCTTATGGGGGAAGATAAAGCTAAATGACAGCCACTATTTGTACAAATACGATAATCAATCTTCTTTCACAAGAGAGAATGTTTCCTTATGGGGGGCTAGATGCCACGAATACGCAAGGCCATGATACTGCTATTGATTATTATATAGCCCTACAAGATATATCTTCTCACTTTTTTGTAATATTACAACTATTAGAGATTTCTTTAAGAAATCGAATGCACACGAATCTTAGCGACTTCTTCAGCCAAAGAGATTGGTATAGCACATTTCCAAAAACGCCAACGTCACAAAAAATAGTTAGTCAAACGGATCGGGACATAAAAAAAGAGTTTGGCTCTAGGCTGTATAGTGATAACGATTTCATATGTAGGCTATCTTTCGGTTTTTGGACTCATCTTTTAGATAAACATCATAGAAGTGATAAGTTTTGGGCTGTAAAAATCAATAATGTATTCACGAATAGAGGTGCAAAAAATACGGGGGCTTTGTTTGATGAACTTAAAAAGGCAGGTACTTTAAGAAATAGGCTATATCACCATGAGCCTATTTGGAAAAGTAAAAAAAATACTCCTAAAAATATATGCTTTCTTGATGCTGTTGCTAATATGCAAACGAATTACGATCAAGTTGCAGAGTTGTTATTTCTGCTTTCCATCGAAAATCAAAATCTTTTGCTGAAGTACAGCTTAAAACAAAGATTTTTAGATTGTTGCCTCTATTACACGGAAAAATTTAAAAATAAATAAGGAGTATTTTTCTTAATAAAGCTTCGCGAGACAGAAAAATAAACACATTGAGACAACCAAATAGACGCATCGAGACAAGCACCAATGGCTATTACAATCCAAGAGATACAAAAGCAATGGGGCGTAAGTCGCGCAACGATTTACAAGCATATTAAGGCGGGTAAATTGTCGCGACTTGCCGATGGATTGGTGGATATTACTGAAGTCTTGCGAGTCTACGGCGAACCCAAAAGCGGTACACAACTAGACAAGCCATTGTCCGTTGTAGACACTCAGGAGACAAAGCTTCTCTTAGAAAAAATTGCTTTCTTAGAGTCGCAACTGAGTCAGGCGGAAAAAAGAGAGGATTGGCTCAAGGGTCAAGTCGAGAAGGCACAAGAAACGATCCAGCTACTTGAGTACAAACACCCAGCTAAAAAAGGGTTATTCGGTCGGGTTATTGGTGCAATCAGAAACGATTAAGCCAAGGCGTGTAAAAACGCCATTAGTGCGGCAAAAATACGCAAACCACCCAAGACAAAGAA
>CAYJAM010000451.1:0-2505 GCA_964367725.1 uncultured Sphingobacterium sp.
ATCCATTCAAATTTGCAGTATTCGAATCAGAAACAAATTTCCCGTTAAAGTTTGCCTGCTCCGGAATTTTCAGTTTCGGAGCAAAAAGGATACTCAGGGGCTCAAAATATTTGATCTTCAGGTTGAATTCAAAATCCTGTTTTCCGGGTTGAACATAAGTCAGGCCGAGAGAAGGAATATACTTACTTGCAACCGATTTAAAGTAGGAGGGCAATGTTTTCAGATCGTACTGCCCCTTGATACTGGCATCAAATATATCAGACTCAATATTCAGAGAACGGCTAAGTCCGGTTCCAATTGCTCTTAGATTCACCGAATCAATATCAAAAGAGTTTTGAGCATTGGTCAGGTGCATTTTTGTGAGCTCAACCATTCCTTCAATATTTTCAAGATTTGAGCCTTTAAAATTGGTTTTCACTTCCGCATCAAATTGAACACTGTCTTTGATCAGTTTAAGATTATGAAGGTTAGCACCTTTTATGGAAGCATCGAAATTAAATTCAGGAAGGCTTTTGTTCAGATCTACTTTACCATCGAAATCCAGTTTCACATTAGGATCATTCACAATGATCTTTCCATTGAACACTTGGTTTACAAAACGGCTGTCAACTTTTATGTTGTTATATCTGTAATCCTTAAAATCAAAATATTTTATGTTAGCCTTAATTTGTTCCTGTAAGCTATTTATTTTAAAGCCTTTGCCCTTGATGTCCGCTGTTAAAGTGGTTCTTCCCAGATTTTTTTGGTCCAGCAAGTCGCCCAGATTGAAGTCGTAAGCCTTAATATTTCCACTGTAAGTTGGTACTAAAGCATTATTGATCTTCATGTTCAGATCGGTCACCACACGCCCAATACGCGTTTTGAATTCTCCATAGGCTATAAAATCATTGAGAAATCCTGTAAATCTGCCTTTGAAATTTACAGTTCCGAATTTTTCAATCATTTGAGGAATCATTGAATTCTTTTTGCCTGTGGCTCTGGAAATAATGAGATCAAGATCCTTTTTGTTTGTTGACACCTGATCAAAATCCAGATCGAGCATCATTTGCTTTATGCTAGGAAGTCCGGTAATTCTAAAGTCGCCCTTAACATAAGTCGCCTGTCCGCTTTGTATGATCAGGCTTTTGGCTTTGAGATCGTTTACATAGCCTGAAACCTGTCCGTTAACTTGCAGGATAATCGATGATTTGGCCAGACTGGGGGAAAAATACGCAATGTCTGAGCTATTAATCTTTGCGTTCTGAAGGTTTGAATTGAGAAATACTTTACTGGTAAAATTATTGAAATCTTTAAAGTTTGAATATTTCAGTAGTAGATAATCACTGATTCTGCTATCTGAAGTTTCGAGCAAAAGTTTTTTGAACTCCATCTGAGCTGTGTCGATTGCAGCATCCGCAGTAAGATTCTTCAAATAGAAGCCGCTTTTCTCTCTGAAAGTCATATTTCGTATTCCTGCTTTCAGGAGATATGATTTTGTATCGAGATCCAGAATCGTTGTACTCAGTCCGCTTAGAAGAATATCATTGAAGTTTATTCCTTTTGCAGGAGTGACATTATTGAAGTTTTTATACTTAAATGCGACATTATTTAAAACAATTTTAGAAAGTGTAATATCATATGGCTTTGAGACCTTTTTTTTCGTGGTTTTGCCACTGCTGAAATAGTTCAGGATAAAAGTCAGGTTTGTTGACTGATCTTTATATTTCTTTAAAAAGAACTTACCGTTTTCAATTTGTAAGAGTTTAACACTAACCTTTCGATCTCTCAGGGAAAAATAGTCTAAATCTACGATGAATTTCGGCGAAAATAATAGTGTGTCTTTTTCAAGATCCTGTATATACAAGCTGTCGAGCACCACTGATTTAAATGGCTTAATGTATAAAGATCCAAGCTCAACGCGGGTATTCAGCTCCTTTGAAAGATAGTTAGCAGCTTTTTTAGCGACATAAGTTTGTACAGCCTTAAACTGCAGTGAAAAAACCAATAGCGTAAGCAACATTATAAATGTTGCCAGTATCCAAAGGGTTATTTTTAGCGCTTTTTTGATAAATTTGTATTTTAATTATTCAATTCAATTTTAATATACGTTTTGGCAATCATCCTCGGTATAGAATCTTCCTGCGACGACACTTCAGCATCAATCTGTATTGATGGCAAAATCTGTTCCAATATCATAGCCGGACAGCTCGTTCATCAAAATTACGGAGGGGTGATCCCCGAACTGGCTTCGAGAGTTCATCAGCAAAATATAATTCCCGCTGTTCATGAAGCTATTTCTGTAGCAAAAATACATAAAAATGATATTGATGCTGTAGCTTTTACTCGCGGACCGGGTTTATTAGGGTCACTTTTGGTTGGTACTTCCTTTGCAAAAGCATTTGTATTGGCTAATAATCTGCCTTTGATTGAAGTGAATCATATGCAGGCACATATTCTGGCTCATTTCATTGAGGAAAATAAGCCGCAATTTCCATTTTTATGTCTGACTGTTTCAGGCGGTCATAC
>CAYJAM010000452.1:0-2504 GCA_964367725.1 uncultured Sphingobacterium sp.
GTCTAAGAAAGCCCTAACTTCGGTTGGGGCTTTTTTATGAACTATAAACCATGTCATATTCCCAATTATTAAAAAAAATCCTGATTAATTAATACAATCAATATTTCATGAAAAAGCGATCCATATTTTTTATTCTGCAATTAAATATAATATTCATGTGCCTGCAGGTTTCAGCTCAGTCATTTTCAGTAGAAAGTGTATTGAGCTACCCTTTTCCATCTGAGCTTGTGAGCAGTTCTACAGGATCTAAAATTGCCTGGGCTATGAATGAAAAAGGCTTGAGAAACATTTATGTGGCTGAAGGGCCTGATTTTACCCCCAGGAAATTAACCGCTTATACTAAAGATGATGGTCAGGAAATAAGCAGCCTGTCGATCTCTCCGGATGGAAAATGGATTGTATTTGTTCGTGGAGGTGATCATGGCTCCAGAGAGGCCAGTGTTCCTGTACAAGCTGCTTTTGATCCACTTGGAGCCAAGGTACAGGTAATCAGCATACCATTTGAGGGAGGCAAGCCTGCAATCCTTGCAGAAGCTGATTATCCTGAAATTTCACCCAATAGCGAAAAAGTAAGCTTCATAAAAGGCGGACAGGTTTGGTCAGCACCAATAAATGGTTCTGCCTCTGCCAAAGCTCTCTTTTATGCCCGTGGTTCGAATGGAGCTGCCAGGTGGTCGCCTGATGGTTCAAAATTAGCATTTGTATCTTCCAGGGGTGATCATTCGTTCATTGGTATTTACACAAACGACGAAACGCCTATTAACTGGATACTGCCATCTTTTTCAAGAGATGCATCGCCCAGATGGTCACCTGACGGACAAAAACTGGCATTTATCAGAACCCCGGGTTCCGGCGGAGCACCTGATTCTATCTTCGCAAGAAAACATCAGCCCTGGGCGATCTGGACAGCAGATATCGCTGCTGGTACAGGAGAACAGATATGGAAAGCCCCTGAAACCCTCGAAGGCTCCGTTCCCTCAACTGAAGGAGGAACAAACTTAAACTGGGCAAATCCGGAAAGAATTGCATTTGTTTCATTCCAGGATGGCTGGCCCCATTTATACTCTATTCCTTCAAAAGGTGGCACCGAACTGCTGTTAAGTCCGGGAAATTTTATGGTGGAACATATAAAATTGAGCCCTGATGGTAACTGGCTGGTATTCTCTGCAAACACAGGAAAGGACAAATGGGATCCGGATCGAAGACATATTGGTAAAGTCCGTATCGATAAGCCCGGAATTGAAATTCTGACCCAGGGAATCGGGATTGAATCAAATCCTGTGTTTACCGGTGATCAGAATATAATTGCTTATTTAAGCTCAACCGCACAAAGGCCCGTTCTACCTGCAGTCATGAATGCAAATGGAAAATCTCACAGAGTGCTTTGTGAAGATTTGATACCGGTAGATTTCCCTCATAAACAACTCGTAAGTCCTAAGCATATTACTTTTAAAGCTCCTGATGGCCAGACTGTTTACGGGCAATTATTCGAACCAAAAAATCCCACAACAGGAAAAAGACCAGCCATTGTTTATGTCCATGGCGGACCACAAAGGCAAATGCTTCTTGGATGGCATTTTATGGATTATTATTCAATAGATTATGCTCTGAATCAGCATCTTGCGAGCCTAGGATTTACAGTTCTGTCGGTCAATTACAGATTGGGAATCGGATATGGTTTCAAATTCCAGAAAGCTATAAACGCAGGTGCTTTAGGTGCATCAGAATACCAGGATGTTAAAGCTGCCGGAGAATGGCTTGCTGCACAGTCAGGTATAGATCCTGGAAGGATCGGTATTTATGGTGGTTCTTATGGTGGCTTTCTGGTAGCATTGGCTCTTGGAAAGGATTCAAAGCAATTTGCTGCAGGGGTTGATATACATGGGGTAAATAATCGTTTTAGCAGCGCAAATTCAAGCTCCAGAGCACTTGCTCCGGATGCCGGATTAGCAGAGGAGGCTATGATCAAATCTTCTCCAGTGTCGTATCTGGATACCTGGACATCTCCTACCCTAATCATCCATGCTGATGATGACCGGAATGTTTCATTCAGTCAGAGTGTGGATTTAGCCAGAAGATTTGAAGACAAAAAATTCGCTTTTGAATACCTTGCAATTCCGGATGATACTCACCATTGGATGAAATTTACCAATGCGCTGAAGGTTAGTGAGGTTACTGCTGATTTTTTAAGGAGAAAACTGATGAAATAATTGAGAGTGGAGAATGGAAAGTGGAGAATTATGGGAATAGCTTCATTCTCAACTCTCAACTCTCCACTCTCAATTTTCCATTTTGTAAATAGAAAACCTTGTTTTCCTTCTCCAGCTGCGCTAATTTCAGTGGTTCCTTGAATATTCCGTAAACCGATGAACCGCTGCCGCTCATGGAAGCGTATAAGGCACCTGCTTCATACAAAGAAGCCTTTATTTGGGCAATTACAGGATATTTTGAAAATACTGATGGTTCAAAATCGTTTTTGATATGTAATTTCCAGTCCTCTATTG
>CAYJAM010000453.1:0-2500 GCA_964367725.1 uncultured Sphingobacterium sp.
TACCAGGATGAACGGCTGCAATATACCAGGCATCAATTTCGCTTTTCCTGCGATTCTGTTTATCTAACGATAAAAACTTTCGCTAAGGTTAATACCTATGCCGACTCCTGCTTTAATAATGGAAGCTGGACCGAATATGCAAAAGGTACCTACCTCAGCAATGGGGATACCCTGATGCTGACAACAACTTTTACAAAACCGAATTTTAAGCAAAAGATTTCGGGATGTTACCGCGTAGGTCAATATCTTCCGGTATTTATTATCCGAAAAAATACCGGCGACAGTTTATATCTTGAAAGCTTAAAACAGCATCTGAATATTAAACTATCACTTAAAGAAAAAACGGTCTGCATACAGAAACCCCTAAATTAATTCATTATGAAATTTAATTCCCTTAAGAAAGTATTTCTTGCCTTTATAATACTCTATCTGCCCGTTCAGACTATGGCCTGGGGGCTCCTTGGGCATAGAATAGTAGGTCAAATTGCTGAGAGCTATCTTAACAAGAAAGCAAGTCGTGAAATAAAATTGATCCTGGGAAATGAAAATCTGGCAATGGCTAGTAACTGGGCAGATTTTATTAAGTCAGAACCCTCTTATAATTACCTCAATAACTGGCATTATATTAATCTGCCGGCCGGATTGAACGAGGAGCAGCTCGACTATGCATTAAAACGTGATACCGTAACAGATGCCTATACTAAAATTCTTTTTCTGAGTGGCGAATTAAAAAACAGGAACCTTGAACAGAATAAGAAGGTAGTTTACCTGCGTTTGCTGATACATTTGGTGGGTGACCTTCATCAACCAATGCATACCGGCCGTTTTGAAGATCTTGGAGGTAATAAAATTCAGTTAACCTGGTTCGGACAAAATACAAATTTACACCGTGTATGGGATACTGATCTAATTGATTCACAACAGCTTAGTTATACAGAATATTCACGGTCCATTAATTTCATTGATAAAAATCAGTTGCATTCCCTGCAGTCGCAGGATGCAGCCCAATGGGTTAAAGATTCCTACCGCGTCAGCGAAAAACTATATTCAAAGGTGAATAATGGTGATAAACTGAGCTACCGTTATATTTATGATAACCTCGAAATCGCTAACCAGCAAATGCTTAAAGGTGGAATTCATCTTGCAGCCTTATTAAACAGTATTTTTTCAGTTTAAGCAAGATTTATGAAGATCTTAATGGTATGTCTGGGCAATATCTGCCGTTCTCCATTAGCTCATGGTATAATGGAACACCTCGCTCAGCAAAAAGGTTTAAACTGGGAAATTGATTCTGCAGGAACTGGTAACTGGCATATAGGAGAACAGCCCGACAGGCGATCAATTGCTGTTGCTAGAAAATATGGGCTTGATATATCAGGACAAAGCTGCCGGCAGTTTGAAACCGCAGATTTTGAAAGGTTTGACCAGATCCTGGTAATGGATTATAGTAACCTGAACGATGTGAAAGCTCTGGCCAGAAATGAAGAAGAACATAACAAAATCAGTCTCTTTCTCAAAGATAGCATCGTCCCTGACCCCTATCATGATGATGATCAGTTTGATCCGGTCTATCAAATGATAGAAAAGCGATGCAAAGAATTAATAGTGGAGTTCGCTTCCACTATTTAAGCTTAAGGTCTTTTTGTACCTTTACACCATGGCAATCATCAAACCATCCATCCCGAAAGGAACCCGCGATTTTTCAGCAAGTGAAATGGTGAAACGCAATCATATTTTCAATACCATCAGCGCGGTGTTTAAAAAATATGGTTATCAGGAAATCCAGACTCCAACTATGGAAAATCTCTCTACCCTTACCGGGAAATATGGCGATGAAGGAGATAAATTGATCTTTAAAGTTCTCAATTCCGGTGATTTTTTATCCAGTGTACCCACAGATAAACTTGAGGCACGTAACTCCCAAATCTTAACTTCAGAGATAAGTGAAAAAGCCCTGCGTTACGACCTCACCGTTCCCTTTGCCCGCTATGTTGTGATGCACCGCAATGAGATCTCATTCCCGTTTAAACGTTTCCAAATCCAGCCCGTATGGCGTGCCGACAGGCCTCAGAAAGGAAGATATCGTGAATTTTACCAGTGTGATGCAGATGTAGTTGGCTCAGAAAGTCTGATCAATGAAGCAGAATTCGTACTGATCTACCATGAAGCATTGAGCAAACTGGGCCTCAAAGATTTTACTGTCAAGATCAATAACCGTAAAATATTATCCGGTATAGCCGAGATTATTGGAAAGCCTGAACTAATCATTGACATGACTGTTGCGATCGATAAACTTGATAAGATCGGCATTGAGGGGGTAAGCAAAGAACTGATCGAACGCGGTTTTACTGAATCAGATATCGAAAAACTTAAGCCAATAATTAATTTAAACGGATCAAATGAAGAGAAATTGAACAGTCTGCGTTCAGTTCTGGCTGCATCCGAGACAGGTTTGAAGGGAATATCTGAAATTGAAACCATCCTTTCTTACCTCGCTCAG